>NZ_JBFRFA010000011.1:0-104605 GCF_052114585.1 Pedococcus sp. 2YAF34 | reverse complement strand
GAGACCAACGAGTGGCTCGAGGGCTACGAGACCCAGCGCGAGAAGTGGGAGAAGCAGTACGCCGAGGCCCACGCCCGCTGGGAGGCCCACAAGGCCCAGGTCGAGGAGGCCACCAAGGCCGACGCCGAGGCTGCGGCCAACGCTGGCGCCGCGACGTCCTACTCGTCCGACTCGGGCTCGTCCTCGTCCGACAGCGACTCGGGCAGCGGCAGCCGTCCGGCCGCCCCGGTCTCCGAGGGCACCCTGGCCTCCGACGAGGCCCTGGCCGCTCTGCGCGAGAAGCTCACCGGCAACTGAGCCCACGCCAGCCACGCACCTCGGTGCACGGCTGGACGGCTTCGAGAGGCCCGGCTCCCGATGGGGAGCCGGGTCTCTCGGCGTCCGGGTTAGATTCTCCCGTATGCCGTTCACGCCCGCCCACGTCGCCGCGGTGCTGCCCGTGGTGGGTCGGCGACGGCCTAGCTGGGTGGTGCCCTGCGCCCTGGTGATCGGCTCGATGGTCCCCGACGTCCTGTACTTCGTACCGATCGGCGACTACCGGGACGTCTCCCACTCGGTGCACGGGCTGCTCACGCTCGACCTCCTGCTGGGGCTGGTCCTGGTGGGGCTGTGGCGTGCTGCGGCCGGGCCCGTCCTGCGCGACCTCGCCCCGCGCTCCTACCGTGAGCGGGTGCCGCCGCCGCTGCGCCCGACCGCGCGGGAGTGGCTGTGGTCGGTGCCGTGCCTCCTGCTCGGGGGCGCGACCCATTTGGTGTGGGACGCCTTCACGCATGCCAACGGCTGGGCGGTGATGCGCTGGCCGGCGGTGTTCGACCGCGTGGTCACCCTGGGCCTGCCCGTGTACTCGGTCGCGCAGTACGGCAGCAGTGTGGTCGGACTGGTCCTCGTCCTGGTGTGGGCCGGGCGTGCGCTCGAGGAGACCACGCCCCGGTACCCCGGTGGGCGGCGGGCGACGCCGGGGGAGCGCCGAACCGCCTGGGTGGCGCTGCTGGCGCTGCCCCTGGTGGCAGGCAGTGTCTTCGCGTCGGATGCTGCCCTGGCGGGGGAGCCGGTGACGATGGTGGTCTACGTCGCCGTCGTGCGGGCCCTGAGCTCCCTGGGGCTGGTGGCCGCGCTGACCACGGTGTGGTGGCACCAGGTCGTGTCCCGGCGTCCCGTCCTCGACGGCGCGTCCGCGGGACGTCGCATGTGAGGATGGCGGCATGGCACGAACCATTGCGACCAACACCGACGTGGACCTCGACGGGCTGCTCGACTTCGTCCGGCCCCGGCACCAGATGGTGCTCATCACCACCCGCGCCGACGGCCGCCCCCAGACCTCACCGGTGACCGGTGGCGTCGACGACAGCGGCCGGCTCGTCATCTCCAGCTACCGCGAGCGCGCGAAGACGGCCAACCTGCGCAAGCGACCGCAGGCGACGGTGCTGGTGCTGTCCGACGACTTCGGCGGGGCCTGGGTCCAGGTGGACGGCGATGCGGAGGTCATCGACGCCCGCGACGACGTCGAGCCCTTCGTCGAGTACTTCCGGAACATCTCGGGCGAGCACCCCGACTGGGACGAGTACCGCGAGGCGATGGTCACCCAGGACAAGTCCCTGCTGCGCATCACGCCGACGCGCTGGGGGCCGGTCGCCACCGGCGGGTTCCCCGCCCGCCTCGCCGACAGCTGACTCCCTCTCGGCCCGCTGCGGGGGACCCGGTCACGGTCCCTCGAGCGGCGCGGACCTCGCCACCGGCCGCACGGACCTCGCGACTCGCCCAAACGGGGGCGCTCTCCACCCATCGCAGCAAAAGCCTTGCGCCAGCAAGGCTTTCGTTCGTCTCCGCGTCGCCGCGACCGTGGTCCCGGCGTGTCCTTACCGCTCCCGAATCGAGACCCAGGGGTCATTGACCGTGGTGGGGGGCAGGTCGAGACTGCGAGGAGAGGAGATGGTGTCCCATGGCTCCTGACCACGGCCGCAACACAGCGAGGACTCGTCCTCGGCGTATGCTCCCGGCCGGCGGTCGGACTTCGCTGGTCGTCAGATGACCGACCACCCGAGGGGCCCCCAGAGGGACGCCCCGGTCGACACCCTGGACTCCGACCTGGCCATCGGGGCGGAGACCGCGGAGAAGGTGATTGCCGGGCGTACTCCCGCCCAGCTGGCCCGGGCGCGCCTGCGTCGGGACAAGATCACCATGGGCGTCCTCACCGTGGTGCTGCTGGCCGTCGTTGTGGCCATCGTCGCGCCGCTGCTGTCCAAGCTCGGGGTCCTGGACCCCAACTCCTTCCACGGCGAGCTCATCGACCCCAACACCGGGGGCCTGCCCAAGTCGAGCACGCCCGGGGGGATGAGCCTGGCGCACCCGCTGGGCCTGGAGCCCGGAACAGGGCGCGACGTCCTGTCGCGGATCCTGCTCGGGATGACCTTCTCCATGATCGTCTCGCTGTCGGCCACCGTCATCTCGATCGTCGGGGGCACTGCCCTTGGAGTCGTCGCCGGTTTCCGCGGAGGCAAGTCGGACTTCTTCATCACCCGCTTCATCGACATGATGCTGTCGTTCCCGCAGACGCTGATGCTGCTCGCCCTGTCGGGAATGTTCATCCAGCGGCTCACGTCGCTCGGGGTCCCGGCGGGCAACCCCAGCAACGGGCTCTACATCATCCTGGTGCTCGGGATCTTCGCCATCCCCTACATCGCGAGGATCATCCGGGGCCAGGTGCTCTCATTGCGGGAGCGCGAGTTCATCGAGGCCGCCCGGAGCCTGGGGGCAAGGAACGGGCGCATCTACGTCAAGGAGCTGGTCCCGAACCTGTGGGCCCCCATCCTCGTCTACTTCACCCTGCTCCTGCCGGTCAACGTCTCCGCCGAGGCCACCCTGAGCTTCCTCGGGGTGGGCATCCAGCCACCCACCCCCACGCTGGGCAACATCCTGAAGTACTCCGTGAACTACGCCCCGGCGGACTTCACCTTCTTCTTCTACCCCGCCCTGACCATCGCGGTGCTGGTGATCTCGTTCAGCCTGCTGGGCGACGGCCTGCGCGATGCCTTCGACCCGAAGGCCGGACGGTGAACACGGTGAAGGCCGCGGTGGAGGACAGGTTCGGCACCGCGAACGACACCGGGGCATTCACAACCCCCAGACACTCCCTGCGCTGACTCGGCACGGGTGAGCGCATCGACACGATCGATGCACGATCGAAGGAGAGCACATGATCATCACGAGGAATGGTGCGCTGACACTCCTGGCCGCCGGCTCGGTGCTGGCCATGGCGGCCTGCAGCGGCACCACGGCCCCGAAGGGCGGCGGCAGCAGCAGTGGAGCGGTCGGTAGTGCGAAGGGGGGCACGCTGTACTACCTGACCAAGCGTTCCGCGGAGCATCTGGATCCCCAGCGCACGTACATCGGGCGCGACCTGGCCAACGAGAACCGGCTGTTCTACCGCGACCTGGTGTCGTTCCCGATCGAGACGGACGTCAAGAAGGGCACCACGCCGGTGCCCGACCTCGCCACCGACACCGGGACCTCCACCGAGGGCGGCAAGGTGTGGTCCTTCACGCTGAAGGACGGCGTCAAGTGGCAGGACGGGAAGCCGATCACCTGTGAGGACCTCAAGTACGGGTTCTCCCGCGGCTTCTCCACCGACGTGATCACGGGCGGGCCCAACTACGCGCTGGCCTACCTCGACGTGCCCGCGAAGAACGGACTGCCGGTCTACAACGGGCCGTACAAGAAGGCAGGGCAGGCCGAGTTCGACAAGGCCGTGACCTGCGAGGGCAAGAAGATCACCTACCACTTCAACAAGCCGTGGGCCGACTTCCCACTGGCGATTGCCTCGCTGCGCAGTTTCGCCCCCTACCGGGCCGACCAGGACAAGGGCGACCAGTCCAACTACGCGATCTTCTCCGACGGGCCCTACATGATCCAGGGGACGTGGAAGAAGGGCGTCGGTGGCACGTTCGTGCGCAACCCGAACTGGGACCCCAAGGAGGACACCCTGCGCAAGGCGCTCCCCGACAAGATCGTCTTCATCGAGGGTCTGACCGAGGAGATCATCTCCCAGCGGCTCATCGCGGACAGCGGCAACGACAAGTACGCCGTGACCGACCGCAACGTCCCGCCGGCCTTCTACAGCCAGGTCGACAGCAACCCGGCCGTGAAGGCGCGCAGCACCCTGGTCGACGCACCGTTCGTGGACTACGTACTGCCGAACTTCAACCGCATGAAGAACCTCAAGGTCCGTGAGGCACTCAAGATGTCGACCGACCAGCAGGGCTACATCACCGCACGCGGTGGCGACAAGTACGGGCACCCGGCGAAGTCCATCGTCAACCCGGTCCTCATCGGCTACAAGGACAACCCGAACTTCAGCGCTCCACCCACCGGTGACCCGGCCGCGGCGAAGCAGCTGTTGCAGCAGGCGGGAGTGCCGATGCCGTACCCCATCACCTACACCTACCAGGGCGGCACCCCGGCCAGTGACAACTCGGCCGCGGCACTCAAGGCAGGCTGGGACAAGGCCGGCTTCAAGGTGACCCTGGACGCGCTGACCGACACCTACTACGACGTGATCCAGAACCCGTCCAACAACAAGTCCGACGTGATGTGGGGCGGCTGGGGTGCGGACTGGCCCACCCAGGCGACCGTCACGCCACCGCTGTTCGACGCCCGGATCAACCTCACCCCCAAGTCGAACGGACAGGACTACGGCAACTACACCAGCGACGCGGCAAACAAGCTGATCGACGAGGCGGCCGCCAAGCCCGACGTGCAGTCGGCGGCGACGGTGCTCAACAAGCTCGACGACCTCCTCGGACAGGACGTCGCGTACGTCCCGCTGTCGGTCGACCGCTTCTTCTTCCTCCACGGATCGGGCGTGACGAACTACATGCAGACGCCCGCCTCCAACGGCTACCCGGAGCTGGGTTCCATCGGGGTGAAGACCAAGTAGCACCACCCGTGCGAGGGCACCCGCCCTCCCATGGACCCCACCGTGCGGGTCGCGACCACAGGCTCGTCGACCCGCACGGTCCCGCCCACCAGTGAGGGGGTGCCGTGCTCGCCTACGTCGTGCGTCGCGTGGTCACCGGCATCGTGATGCTCTTCGTCATGTCCGCGGTCACGTACCTGCTGTTCTTCTCCGGCGGGGCCGACCCGGCCCGCTTCACCTGCGGCAAGAACTGCACCCCGGAGCTCATCGAGCAGAACCGCAGGGCGCTGGGCTACGACAAACCCGTCGTCGCGCAGTACGCGGACTTCGTCAAGGGAGTCTTCGTGGGTCGTGAGTTCCCCGACGACCCCGCCCTGAAGAAGACGGCCCCCCAGACCATCGCGAAGTGCCCGGCACCATGCCTCGGCTACTCGCCCCTGATGAACGACAACGTCACGTCCATCCTCATGAGCAAGCTGCCGGTCACGGCCTCACTGGCCTTCGCCGCCTTCATCATGTGGATGGTGCTCGGCGTCTCGGGCGGGGTCATCGCGGCGCTGAGGAAGGGGCGGTTCACCGACCGCGCCCTTGTGGGCACCTCCCTGGTCTTCTACGCCTTCCCCACGTTCTTCGTCGGCCTGACGCTGTACATCTACGTGGCCATCAAGTGGCAGCTGACCCCGGTGCCTGTCTACACGCCGTTCAGCGAGAGTCCCGCCTCGTGGCTGATGGGCCTGGTGCTGCCCGGCCTCACCCTGGCGCTGTTCTTCATGGCCGCCTACGTGCGGTTGACACGCGCCTTCGTGATCGAGTCGATGGGGGAGGACTACATCCGCACCGCCGTGGCGAAGGGGCTGACGAAACGCAAGATCCTCTACAAGCACACCATGCGTGCGGCCCTGACCCCGATCGCCACCATCGCCGGGCTCGACCTCGGCGGCCTGCTCGCGGGGGCCATCGTCACGGAGACGGTCTTCAACTACGACGGCCTCGGGAAGCTGGCCGTGCAGGCGTCGACGACGTTCGACCTGCCGGTCGACGTGGGCATCGTCATCGTCGCCGCCTTCTTCGTCATCACCGCCAACATCATCGTGGACGTGCTGTACGCGTTCATCGACCCGCGCGTGAGGCTCGGCTGATGCGCCCGACGAGCAGGGAGGGGTGAGTCGTCGATGAGTACTGCGCTCAGCGTCGAGAGCGAGGAGAGGGCGCCGGGCGGCGACGTGCTGCTGTCGGTGCGGGACCTTCGCGTGCGGTTCCCCACGGAGGACGGCCTGGTGAAGGCGGTCGACGGGCTGAGCTTCGACCTCAGGCAGGGGGAGACGCTCGGCATCGTCGGCGAGTCGGGGTCGGGCAAGTCCGTCACGAGCCAGGCGATCATGGGGCTCTACCGCGGGACGCGGGCCGAGATCTCGGGCCTGATCTCCTTCGACGGAGTCGACCTGCTGGGCCTCGGCGACGAGGAGCTGCGTCGTCGCCGTGGCAAGGACGTCGCGATGGTCTTCCAGGACCCGCTCTCGGCCCTGCACCCCTACTACACCGTGGGGAACCAGGTGGTGGAGGCCTACCTCGTGCACCACGAGACCAGCAAGTCGGCAGCCCGACAGCGCGCGATCGACATGCTGGACAGGGTGGGGATCCCCAACCCCGCCAAGCGGATCGACCAGTACCCCCACGAGTTCTCGGGCGGGATGCGACAGCGGGCCATGATCGCGATGGCCCTGGTCAACGACCCGCGCCTGGTCATCGCCGACGAGCCGACCACCGCCCTGGACGTCACCGTCCAGGCGCAGATCCTCGACCTGCTCGTGGGACTGCAGAAGGAGTTCGGCTCCTCGATCATCATCATCACCCACGACCTGGGAGTAGTCGCCGAGATGGCGAACGAGATCCTCGTGATGTACGCCGGCCGCGCGGTCGAACGGGGCGTCGCCGAGGAGCTCTTCTACGCCCCCGAGCACCCGTACACCTGGGGTCTGCTGCAGTCGATGCCCCGGATGGACCGGCTGCGGATCGAGCGTCTGCGGCCCATCCCGGGCAACCCGCCCTCGCTCATCTCGCCGCCCTCCGGCTGCGCCTTCCACCCGCGCTGCACGTTCAGGGACGACGCCCGGCTCGGGTGCGCGCAGGTCGAGCCGGGCTTCGACGCGGACAGGCCACACCCCGTACGGTGCCTCATCCCGCCCGACGAGCGGATCCGCATCTTCCAGACGCAGATCAGGCCGTCGCTGTGAGCGCCGGCCAGGGCGCCCCGCCGGGACGCCGCCGCTTCAGTGGACGCAGGACGCAGACCGGGAACCGCATTGAGCTCGGTGAGGTGCTCCTCGAGGTCGAGGACCTCAAGAAGTACTTCCCCATGAAGACCTCCGGCCTCTTCCGGCGGCCCGCCGACCCGGTGAAGGCCGTGGACGGCATCTCGTTCCGCCTGCGCAAGGGGGAGACCCTCGGTGTCGTGGGGGAGTCCGGCTGTGGCAAGTCCACTGCGGGCCGCACCATCCTGCAGCTGCTGCCCCCGACTTCGGGCAGCATCCGCTACAAGGGGCGGGACATCACCGGCGTCACGGGCCACGACCTGCGGATGCTCCGGCTGGAGATGCAGATGATCTTCCAGGACCCGTACGGCTCGCTGAACCCCCGGCAGACCATCGGCTCGATCGTCGGGGCCCCGTTCGCCATCCAGCGGATCGACCCCGAGGGCGGCGTCAAGGCCGAGGTCCAGCGGCTCATGGAACGCGTGGGCCTGAACCCCGAGCACTACAACCGCTACCCGCACGAGTTCTCCGGGGGCCAGCGCCAGCGCATCGGTATCGCACGGGCGATCGGGCTGCGCCCGTCCCTCATCGTCTGCGACGAGCCGGTGTCGGCGCTGGACGTGTCCATCCAGGCCCAGGTCGTGAACCTCCTGGAGGACATCCAGAACGACTTCGACCTCACCTACGTCTTCGTGGCCCACGACCTCTCAGTGGTCCGCCACATCAGCGACCGCGTGGCCGTCATGTACCTGGGCAAGATCATGGAGATGGCCGACCGCGACGAGCTCTACGGCGACCCCCTGCACCCGTACACCCAGGCCCTGCTGTCCGCCGTGCCGCTGCCCGATCCCCGCAAGGAGAACAGGCGGGCGCGCATCCTGCTCACCGGCGACCTGCCGTCGCCGATCAACCCGCCGAGCGGTTGCGTCTTCCACACCCGGTGCCCGCGGTTCCGGGAGGAGCTGACCGAGCAGGAGCGCACGCGGTGCGTCAAGGAGGTGCCGGCCCAGGTGCCGCTCGACGCCGACCACGGCGTGGCGTGCCACTACGCCGGTCCGGCAGCGGCCCCGGTGCTCTGACCCGCCACCTCGGTAGGGTGGCGCCATGCTGCGCGTGGGCCTCACCGGGGGCATCGGGTCCGGGAAGTCCACCGTGGCCGGACGGCTCGCGGAGCTCGGGGCGGTCGTGGTCGACGCCGACGTGCTGGCCCGGGAGGTCGTTGCGCCGGGTTCGGAGGGGTTGCACGCGGTCGCCGAGCGGTTCGGCGACGACGTCCTCGATGACGACGGGGCGCTCAACCGACCGGCCCTGGGCTCACTCGTGTTCGGCGACGAGCAGGCGCGGCGCGACCTCGAGGGGATCACGCACCCGCTCATCGCGCGCCGCACCGCCGAGCTGTTCGCAACCGCTTCGCCGGACGCCGTCGTGGTCCACGACGTCCCGCTCCTCGTCGAGAAGGGCATGGGGGCCGCCTACCACCTCGTCGTGGTCGTCGGCGCGGCCGAGACGACGCGTGTGCGCCGCCTGGCAGCCACTCGGGGGATGACCGAGGCCGACGCGCGCAGCCGCATCGGCGCCCAGGCCGGCGACGAGCAGCGGCGGGCCGCCGCCGACGTCTGGCTCGACAACGACGACACCCGCGAGGCTCTCCTGGCCTGCGTCGACGGGCTCTGGGCCGAGCGGCTCGTGCCCTTCGAGGCGAACGTCCGGCACCGTCGGCGCGCCCACCGGCCTGCGCGCGTCGTGCTCGTGGACCCTGACCCGACCTGGCCCGACCAGGCGACGCGCCTGCTGGCGCGGCTTCGGCACGTGCTGGGCGACGTGCTGGTCACCGCAGACCACGTCGGCAGCACCGCGGTGCCGGGGCTCGCGGCCAAGGACGTCATCGACCTCCAGGTCGGCGTGCGGTCCCTGTCCGACGTCGACGCCCCGGCCGTCGTGGCTGCCCTCGACGACGCCGGCTTCCCCAGGCCGGTCCCGACCGCCGAGGACAACGCCAAGGACGGGACGCCCTGGCCCAAGCGGTTCCTCGCCAGCGCCGACCCGGGGCGGCCGGCCCACATCCACGTCCGTGTCATCGACAGCCCGGGATGGCGCTGGGCGCTGCAGTTCCGCGACTGGCTGCGCGCCGACGACCTCGCCCGGGAGGAGTACGCCGCGCAGAAGCACCGGCTGGCCGGCAGCTCGTCCTCCGTCGAGGAGTACGCCGACGCCAAGGAGCCGTGGTTCGACGCCGCCCACGAGCGCGCGCGGGCCTGGGCGCTGGACAGCGGTTGGGAGCCGGGTCGTGGCTGACGCGCAGGGTACGGACGCCGGCCACGGCGAGACGAGGCGCCCGGACCGGGTGTACGGCGTGGGGGAGGAGCCTGACCCCCGCTTCTCCATGGCCAACGAGCGCACCGCTCTTGCCTGGATGCGCACGGCACTGGCCCTCGTCGGTGGCGGCGTCGCCATCGTCTCGGTCTCGAGCCTGGACGGGATGCCGGACTGGGCGCCGCTCGTGGGAGCCGCGTCCTGTCTCGGCGGGGGCGCGCTCGCGCTGCGTTCCGTGTCCGCCTGGGCCCGCGTCGAACGTGCCCTACGCCTCGGGCGCCCCCTCCCGGCGCCCCGCGCCCTGGCCATGCTGGCGGCCGGCGTGGTGGCGCTGGCCGCGCTGACCCTCACCCTGTCGGTCGTCGAGCTCACCACCCGATGAACCCGACCCGGCCGAACGCCGGTGGCGTGGCCGGGCGGGGCGCCGGTGACGTGGCCGGGCGGGGCGTCGGTGGCGTGACCCGGCTGGCCGCTGGACGGTTCCGCCGCTCTCGTGGTGGGCCCAGGGGTCACGTACCCGGCCGCGATGCCCTACAGCCCGAGCGCACCGCCCTGGCGTGGCAGCGCACCGCCGTGACCGCGCTGGTGTGCCTCGTGCCCCTGGTGCTGGTGTCCCTGCGCACCCACGTGACGCCGGTGGCCGTGGGCGCAGCGGCAGCCATGGCCGTCAGCGGCGTCCTCGTCTGGTCGGTGCACCGGCGCCTCGGCCAGCTCGGCGACGACTCCCGTGGCTACTCGCCCTACACCCCCATGTCGCTCGTCCTGGCCGTCTCCGTGCTGTGCTCGCTGGGCGGTGCCGTGGTCGGGGTGAGTCTCTGGCTCAGGTGAGCCGGTCCTCGGCCCGTACCGGGACGAGGGGAAGGGCTGCAGTGGCGACGACTCCTGCGAGGGCGAACGCCGCGGCGTACCCGGCGTGCACGACCGCCAGCCCCGCCAGCGGGGGCACCACCGCGGCGACGAGGAACTGGCCGGTGTTCTGCACCCCCAGGGCCCGGCCACTCCAGAACGGCCCGGCGCGCTCGGCCACGGCGGTGAAGGCGAGCCCGTTGTCGGCCACGGTGATTACGGACGCGACGACCAGGACCACCACCGCCAGGCCCCAGCCGAGCCCGGTCGTGGCGGCGAGCACCAGCATCGCCACGACGGCGCCGCGGGCCACCCACAGCAGCGGACGCATCCTGCTCCCGACGCGATCCGAGAGGTGGCCCACCCCGATGCGACCGAGCGCGCCTGCCGCCTGCGTGAGCGCGACGAGCCCACCGGCAGCACCGGGCGACCAGCCACGGTCGTCCACGAGCCAGACCAGCGTGTAGGTCCACACCACGAACTGCGGCACGACGAGCAGCATCGAGACCCCGTGGATGCGCCCGAGGTAGCGGTCGCGTCGGTAGGGGTTGTCGGCGCGGACGGCGCGCCGGGCCGGTCGCGGCGGGTCGAGCACGACCACAACCACCAGGGCCGCCGCCACGGCGGCCGCGACCGTCGGCACCCACAGGGCCGCGCCGATGCCGTCCGCGTCCGCGATGACGGCCATGGTGACCGCGGCGACGCCCACGCCGAGCGGCTGGGCCATCTGGCGGATGCCCATGGCGAGCCCCCGTCGGTGCGGCGGGAACCAGCCGGCGATGACGCGACCGCTGGCGGCGTTCGCCGAGGCTGCGGCGCCGCCGGCGAGGAACAGCGTCAGGGCCAGAGCGACCGGGCCGTGCACGACGGTGCCGGCGAGGCACGCTGCGGACGTCAGGAACAGGCCCGTGACGAGGACGAGCCGCTCACCCCTGCGGTCGACGAGCAGCCCCCAGCCGACGAGGGTGAGCATCACGCCCACCACGGGAGCGGCACTGACCAGACCCGCCTGCGCCAGTGACAGGTCCAGGCGCCTCACCAGGACCGGGATGAGGAAGGCCGGCCCGTGCAGGGCGATCGCCGAAGCGGCCTGCGCGAGGGTGCTGGCCACCAGCATCGCCCACCGCCGGGTCTCTCCGACGGCAGCTGTGTCCACCCCCGCAGTCAACGCGGGCAGCGGGGCGCTCGCAGCGACGTCTCAGCCCGTGGCCGAGAGGGCGCCGTAGCGTTCGCGCGTCCGCTGCGCCCAGGCGGTGACGGGCCGTAGGGCGAGGGCAGCGCCCAACACCAGCGCGGCCAGGACCAGCCAGCCCGGCCAGCCCCACTCGATGCACAGCAGCGTGATGAGGGTCGGCGCCACGACGTTGGACAGCGAGAAGCCGAGGCCGGCGAAGCCCTGGTACTGGCCCTGCCGCTCCTGCGGGGCCAGGCCCATCTGGACACCCCACTGCCCACCACTGGAGCGCATCTCGCCGACCACGTGGACGGCGGCGCCCACCACCAGCACCGCAGCGGCACCGACAGGTCCCAGCCAGCCCGAGGTCGCGATCACGGCGAACGCCACGGCGATCCACAGGGCACCGTGCACCATGGCGCGCGAGGACTCGACGACGCCGTCCACACCACGGGTCATCCGCACCTGGAAGAGCGTCACGGCGACGGTGTTGAGGACGAGCAGCACCGCGACGATCGCGGTCGGGGCCTTCGTGTGCTGGCTGACCCACAGGGGGATGCCGATCTCCATGACGACGAAGTGCATGGCGACGATGCCGGTCAACAGGGTCACGACGACGTAGGGGGTGTCGCGCAGGACCGCGAGCCGGGGCTCACCGGCTCCCCGCGCCGGGGCGGGGGACAGGTGCGGGAGCCGGAGGCTGACCAGCCCGGCGACGATGCCCGTGACGCCGTCGACGGCGAACACCGCGAGGTAGGCCCACGGCCGGTCGACCCACAGGGCGATGCCTCCCAGGGCGGCCCCGAGCGACATGGCCAGGTTGGTCACCGCCCGCAGGTAGGCCTTGAAGGCCACCCCGGAGCCGCCGACGGCGATCCGACCGATGTAGCCGTTGCGCACGGAGCCGCCGCCGTTCTGCAGGGCGGTCACCACGGCCAGCACCAGGGTCAGCGTCCAGAAGTCACGCACGACGAGGAACAGCAGCCCCACCGCCCCGAAGCCGGCCGTGAGCGCGGACATCACCTCGCGCGGCCCGCGGGTGTCACCGAGGTGGCCGAGCGGGACCTGCGCGAGCATCCCGACGACCGCGGCGATCGAGAGCGCGAGCCCGACCTGGGCGGCCGACAGGCCGACCACCCGGGTGAAGTACAGGGCGAACGTCGTGACGGTCGCGCCGGCACCGGCGCGGTTGACGAAGGTGCCCAGGGCCAGGACCCGCAACCGCGGGTCGACCGGTATGCCGCGGCGCGTGAGTCGGGACGTGGTCGCCGGGGCGGACACGGGTGGCCTCCTTGGACGGGGCGGTGACGGGTGGGGATGGTCGGGTGGCGGAGCGGCGCTCACGGTAGCGCGGGGTCGGACATGGCCCGGACGTCGGTGCCCGACACCATGGCGACCGGTGCGCTGTCGGTGCGGAGGCATACGGTTGTCCCATGCGTCCCACGACCGACCTGCAGCGCACGGTGGCACCGTTCCAGGTCGTCTCCGAGTTCCAGCCCGCCGGCGACCAGCCCGCGGCCATCGCCGACCTGGCCAAGCGCGTCCGGGCGGGGGAGGAGAACACCGTCCTCCTCGGCGCCACCGGCACGGGCAAGTCCGCGACGACCGCCTGGCTGATCGAGGAGGTCCAGCGACCGACCTTGGTGATGGCG
Organism: Pedococcus sp. 2YAF34; assembly: GCF_052114585.1. Taxonomy (NCBI): domain Bacteria; kingdom Bacillati; phylum Actinomycetota; class Actinomycetes; order Micrococcales; family Intrasporangiaceae; genus Pedococcus; species Pedococcus sp. 2YAF34. The sequence continues at coordinate 91,456 of NZ_JBFRFA010000011.1, read as the reverse complement.
CCCAACAAGACGCTGGCGGCGCAGCTGGCCAACGAGTTCCGAGAGCTGTTGCCCCACAACGCGGTCGAGTACTTCGTCTCCTACTACGACTACTACCAGCCCGAGGCCTACATCCCGCAGACGGACACCTACATCGAGAAGGACTCCTCGATCAACGACGAGGTCGAGCGGCTGCGCCACAGCGCGACCAACTCCCTGCTCACCCGTCGCGACGTCGTCGTCGTGGCCTCGGTGTCCTGCATCTACGGCCTCGGCACGCCCCAGGAGTACGTCGACCGGATGGCCCGGCTCAAGGTCGGCCAGCAGGTCGACCGCGACGACCTGCTGCGCCGGTTCGTGCAGATGCAGTACACCCGCAACGACCTCGCGTTCACCCGTGGCACGTTCCGGGTGCGCGGCGACACCGTCGAGATCATCCCGGTCTACGAGGAGCTGGCCGTCCGCATCGAGTTCTTCGGCGACGAGATCGAGCGCATCTACACCCTGCACCCCGTCAGCGGCGAGATCATGCGCGAGGAGCAGGAGATGTACGTCTTCCCGGCCACGCACTACGTCGCCGGCCCGGAGCGCATGGAGCGCGCCATCCGCGGTATCGAGCTCGAGCTCGCCGACCAGCTCGCGGCCTTCGAGAAGCAGGGCAAGCTGCTCGAGGCGCAGCGCCTGCGAATGCGCACCACCTATGACATCGAGATGATGCGGCAGGTCGGGTCCTGCTCGGGCATCGAGAACTACTCGATGCACATCGACGGCCGGTCCCGCGGCTCGGCTCCCAACACCCTGCTCGACTACTTCCCCGAGGACTTCCTGCTCGTCATCGACGAGTCCCACGTCACGGTGCCGCAGATCGGGGCCATGTACGAGGGCGACATGTCGCGCAAGCGCCAGCTCGTCGACCACGGGTTCCGGCTGCCCTCCGCCATGGACAACCGCCCGCTGCGGTGGGAGGAGTTCCTCGACCGCATCGGGCAGACCGTCTACCTCTCGGCGACGCCCGGCCCCTACGAGCTGGCGCAGAGCAGCGGCGTCGTCGAGCAGATCATCCGCCCGACGGGCCTCATCGACCCCGAGGTCGTGCTCAAGCCCACCAAGGGCCAGATCGACGACCTCCTGCACGAGATCGGGGTCCGGACCGAGAAGAACGAGCGCGTCCTGGTCACCACGCTGACCAAGAAGATGGCCGAGGACCTCACCGACTACCTCCTCGACAAGGGGGTGCGGGTCCGCTACCTGCACAGCGAGGTCGACACCCTGCGACGGGTCGAGCTGCTGCGCGAGCTGCGGATGGGCGAGTACGACGTCCTGGTCGGCATCAACCTGCTGCGGGAGGGGCTCGACCTGCCCGAGGTCTCGCTGGTGAGCATCCTCGACGCCGACAAGGAGGGGTTCCTGCGGTCGGCCCGGTCGCTCATCCAGACCATCGGCCGCGCGGCCCGCAACGTGTCCGGCCAGGTCCACATGTACGCCGACAAGATCACGCCCTCCATGCAGGAGGCCATCGAGGAGACCACCCGGCGCCGCGAGAAGCAGATCGCCTACAACCTCGAGGCCGGGGTCGACCCCCAGCCGCTGCGCAAGAAGATCGCCGACATCACCGACCTGCTCCAGCGGGAGGACGCCGACACCGAGGCGCTCATCGGCTCCGGGCGCAGCCAGTCACGTGGCAAGGGTGGCGGCCGGGGTGGCCGTGGGGCCGTCCAGGCCGATGCCGGCGTGGCCTCCGACCGGCTGCGCAACCTGCCCGCCAACGACCTGGCCAACCTCATCCAGGAGCTGTCGACGCAGATGCACCAGGCCGCGGCCGACCTGCACTTCGAGCTGGCAGCCCGGTTGCGCGACGAGATCGGCGACCTGAAGAAGGAGCTGCGGCAGATGTCGGCCGCGACCCAGTAGCCGGTCGCGGGTCAGTGGTTGCGCAGGGCGTCGATGAGCTCGGACTTCGACATCGACGACCGGCCCTCGATCCCGAGGTCTGCAGCGCGGTGGCGCAGGTCCTCCACCTTCCAGTCCTCGTAGTCGCCGTGCTCACCGCCCTTGCGGCCCACCGCCGACCGGCCGCGCGCTGCTGCCGAATTGGCGATCCGGGCCGCCTTCTCCTTGGATGCGCCGTCGTCGCGCAGGGCCTCGTAGACCTCCGGGTCCTTGACGCTGGGACCCGGGTCGGCCTTGCCGGAGCCGGACTTGTTCCTCGACGTGTTCTCAGCCATGTGCCCCGTTGTACCCGGACACGGGTCGGGCCACACCCCGGGAGGCGGGTACAGTCTGGTGCTGACCACTCGGAGGGGAGTATCCCCACGCGGTGTCCTCGTCATCACGGCCGACCGGCTCGTGGCCCCGGCCACGCCCACGCGGCCCGGGGAACCGGTCCGCCACACCAGGGCGGGAGAGACCTCCGGCCACGCCCGTGACCGGAAGGCTCTGCCTTGACCACCCTCGCCTACACCACCTCGACCCAGATGCAGGTCCCCACCTGGGCCTGGTGGCTCACCATCGGCCTGATGGCCGCGGTCCTGCTCTTCGACGTGTTCGTCATCGCCCGTCGCCCCCACGTGCCCACGACCAAGGAGGTCAGCGGCGCGCTGGCCCTCTACGTCGGGGCCGCCGTGGTGTTCGGCCTCGGCGTCTGGTGGTTCACCCACGACCAGGCCGGCGCGAAGTTCATGACGGAGTACTACGCGGGGTGGCTCACCGAGTACTCGCTGTCGGTGGACAACCTGTTCATCTTCCTGCTGATCATGGCCCGGTTCGGGGTCCCCGAGAAGCTGCAGCAGGCGGCCCTGCTCATCGGCATCATCATCGCGATCATCCTGCGCGGCATCTTCATCGCCGCCGGCGCCGCGGCGATCAACCAGTTCTCCTGGGTCTTCTACATCTTCGGCGCGTTCCTCATCTATACCGCGGTCAAGCTGGCCCGCGAGGGCGAGGGTGACGACGACGAGTACGAGGAGAACCGCTTCATGAAGTGGGTCGAGCGCCGGTTCCCCGCGACGCAGGAGTACGACGGCGCCAAGCTGTTCACCAGGATCGACGGCAAGAAGCTGGCCACCCCGATGTTCATCGTCATCATGGCGCTGGGCACGACCGACCTGCTCTTCGCGCTCGACTCCATCCCGGCGATCTACGGCCTGACCAAGGAGCCGTACCTCGTCCTCACCGCGAACCTGTTCGCGCTCATGGGGCTGCGGCAGCTGTACTTCCTCATCGGCGGCCTGCTCAAGAAGCTCGTCTACCTCAGCATCGGGCTGGCCGTGCTGCTCGCGTTCATCGGCGTCAAGCTCGTGCTGCACGCGCTCCACGAGAACGAGCTGCCGTTCATCAACGGTGGCAAGCACGTCGAGGCAGCCCCCGACATCCCGATCTCGGTGTCGCTGGCCGCGATCGTCCTGATCCTCGGGGTCACCACCGTCGCCAGCCTGCTCAAGACCCGGCGCGACGAGCGCGCGGACGCGACCTCCTAGGCACCCTGCGCCGCCGGGTCGCGGCGCTGGCCCCCGCCTCCCATGACGAGCGCACTGGCCAGCACCACCAGGGCCATCCCGGTCAGCTGCAGGGGCGTGAGCCGCTGGTGCAGCACGAGGAAACCGGCGACGGCGGCGGCGGCGGGCTCGAGGCTGAGCAGGATGCCGAACACCCGCGCGGTCAGGTGCCGCAGGGCCGCGAGCTCGAGCGAGTACGGCAGCACCGAGGACAGCACGGCGATGCCCAAACCCTTCGCGACCGACTCGCCCGTCCACGTCGGCACGGTGCGCAGCCCCAGCGGCAGGGTGACGACGAAGGCGACCGTCATCGCCAGCGCGAGCCCGTCGAGCTGCGCGAACTGGGTGCCGGCGCGGCCGCTGGCGAGGATGTACCCGGCCCAGCAGGTTCCCGCCAGCGCCGCGAGACCCAGCCCGGTCCACTCGATCTGGGAGAGCGGGACCTGCAGGGCGCGGGAGATGAGGACGACCCCCACAGCTGCAGCGGCCACCGCCAGCAGGTCGCGCGCTCGCCGGGCCAGCACCGTGGCCAGGGTCAGCGGACCGAGGAACTCGACGGTGACGGCCACGCCGATGGGAAGGTGCGCCAGGGAGGCGTAGAAGGCGAGGTTCATCAGGCCCAGGGCCAGCCCGAAGGCCACGACCGTGCGCCAGGCCGCGGCGTCGTGACCACGGAGCCGGGGCCTCGCGATACCGAGCAGGATCAGGGTCGCGAAGAGCAGGCGCAGCGTGACCGAGCCCGCGGCGCCGATCTCGGGGACGAGGGTCGCTGCGAGCGCGCCGCCGAACTGCACCGACACCACTGCTGTGAGGACGAGCAGCAGGGGAGGGGCGGGTGCCCGGCGCGGCGACATGCGGGTGACTGTAGTGAGCGCCACGCCGGGGTCCCCGGGGTGTCCGCCCGACCGTCGGCGCGATCTGCCCGGGCCACCCCGCGAGGTCACCAGCCGCGCTCGTGCCACTCCTGCAGGTGCGGCCGCTCGGCGCCCAGCGTGGTGTCGGCGCCGTGCCCGGGGTGGACGTGGGTGTCGTCGTCGTAGACGTCGAACACCCGCGTCGTCACGTCCTCGATGAGGGAGTCGAAGGACTGGCCCGGGTTCCTGGTGTTGCCCACCCCTCCGGGAAAGAGCGAGTCGCCGGTGAACAGGTGCGTGTGGCCGTGCGGGTCGCCGTACGCCAGCGCGATCGACCCGGGGGTGTGACCGCGGAGGTGGATGACGTCGAGCACCACGTCGCCGAACCTCACCTGGTCGCCCTGGCCGACCGTGCGGTCCGGGGGGAGCGGCATACCGGCGGCGTCGTCGGCGCCACACACCGTCGTCGCACCCGTGGCGCGGACGACCTCCGCGAGCGCGCGGTGGTGGTCCCAGTGCTGGTGCGTCGTCACCACCGTCTCGAGCGGGCCGCTGCCCTCGGCGACCATCTCGAGCAGCCGTGGCGCCTCGTCCGCGGCGTCGACGAGCAGCTGTGCTCCGGTGGACCGGCACCGCAGGAGATAGGCGTTGTTGTCCATCTCCGAGACGGAGATCTTCCGGATGCTGAGAAGCTCCAGGACGATTTCGGTGCCTCGTGCGGATGGGGTGGTGTGCCCGTCGTAGGTCATGTCATGCATTCTGCAACGAGGGTAGGCAAACAGCATGACTCAGCGAACTCGCTTAGTCCCTAATGACTATTGCTGCCGTTCTTTTGCACGTCCTACGTTTGACCGGTCGCGGAGCCACGGAGAGCTCACAGGGGGTGCAGGTTTCCGTCCGCGGGTTGGTGAGGGAACACATGGCTGCACAGATTCAGGACTACCAGCGATCTGTCGCTGGTGGAGAGATGGACACGGTCAGGGCACTGCTCCACGACCTGCGTCAACCACTCGCTGCGATCCTCCTCCTGTCGGGGACCGAAGGCGGCGACGTCGGTCGCAAGATGGATGGGATCGCCGGTCAGGCACGATGGCTCGCCGACCTCGTCGAGGTCGTCCTCGGCGAGGCCCACGGCGACGAGGTCGTCGACACCGACGTGGTGCAGGTTGCCGCGTCGGCCGTCGACCGGGCGCAGGCGACCGCCGCCTGCGTCATCACCCTCGACGCGGACACCCCGCTCCGGGCATGGGCGCGTCCCGTGGCCCTGAGCCGGGCACTGGCCTGCGTCCTGGACAACGCGGTCCGGGCCGCGGGCGACGACGGCCACGTGGCTGTCGCCGTCCACGCCGACGCCGCCGGCGTGCACGTCACCGTGCGCGACGACGGCCCGGGGCTGGGGCGCATCAGCTCGCGCACCTCGCTCGGGCTGACCACCACGCGGGCGATGGTGGCGGCCTGCCACGGCTCGTTCCGCATCAGCACGGCCGAGGAGGGCGGCGTCGTCGCCGACATCACCCTCGCCGGCACGGCCATCCGGTCCGTGGCGTCATGAGGATCGTCGTCTGTGACGACCACCTGCTCCTGCTCGAGGCCCTCGGCCTCGCGCTCGGTGCCGCTGGCCACGAGGTCGTCGCCCTCGCGGGCAACCCCGAGGAGGCCATCGCGGCCGTCGAGATGCACAAGCCGGATGTCTGCCTGCTGGACGTGAACTTCCCCAGTGGCACCTCGGTCATGGCGATCCACCAGATCCGGGAGGTCTCCGCCGAGACCAAGGTCGTGATGCTCTCGGCCGAGGCGGACCACGCCATCGTCGGGCGGGCCATCGTCGAGGGCGCGTCCGGCTACGTCGGCAAGGAGAAGCCGATCGCCGAGATCGTCGAGATGCTGGACCGTGCCGTGCGCGGCCAGCTGGCGGTCGAGCCGGCCCTGCTGCAGCGCGCACTGCGCCCGCAGAAGTCGACCGAGGACCCGCTCTGGGCCCTGCAGTTCCTCACCGACCGTGAGTGGCAGGTGATGCGCTGCATCATGGAGGGCCAGACGACCGAGGAGATGGCCGAGGCCCTGGGCGTGCAGCGCAGCACCGCCCGGACCCACGTCCAGAACCTCCTCACGAAGCTGGGGGTCCACTCCCGGCTCCAGGCCGCCGCGCTCATGTCCGCCCACGGGTCGCTCGACTCGTGGCCGGTGCACCTGCGCTGAGCCCGCACGTGCCGAGGGCTCCTGCGCCGGTCATGACCGGTGTGGGAGCCCTCGCGCATGCTCCGTAGGGTGCCCAGAGAGGGGTCGTCCGCAGAATCACCCTATTGACGTAGGGCCTTCTCCAGCACGGGTCGGTGGGTGGCGCGGGCGCCAGACGGCATGGTTGCGCTATGCCAGCCCCCATACGCGTCGTCGTCGTCGACGACCACGAGGTCTTCGTGGACGCCCTCGTCGTGTGCCTCGCGGACTACGAGGACCTCACGGTGGTGGGGACGGCCACGACGCTCGAGGGCGGGCAGGCGTTGCTCGAGGAGGGCGAGTTCGACGTCATGGTCCTCGACCTCGACCTCGCAGGCGTCGACGGGCTGCCGCTGGCCGTCGAGGCGCTGCAGCGGCGCCCCGACGTCGGGGTCGTCATCGTCACGGGGCTGGACTCGGGCAGCCAGATCGTCGAGGCGGTCCAGGGCGGGGTACGCGGCTGGGTGGCCAAGACCGCCACCGCCGAGGACCTCGTCGAGGCGGTCCGCGGCGTCGCCCACGGCGAGACCCGGATCCCCGCCGAGCTGCTCGCCGGGGTGCTGGTGTCACTGTCCCGCGGCCAGCGTGCACCCCTGGAGCACGTGCAGGGGATCAGCGAGCTCACGACCCGCGAGCTCGAGGTGCTGGGGTGCCTCGCGGAGGGCATGAGCCGCACGGAGATCGGCGAGCTGCTCCACGTGTCGCCCAACACGGTGCGCACCCACATCCAGAGCATCCTGCACAAGCTCAAGGTGCACTCCGCGCTCGCCGCGGTCGCCATCGCCCGACGGGCCGGGATCACCGGCCCGTCCGTCCTGACGGGCTGACGGGCTGACGGTCTCAGGCGCCGCGGGGGAGCGAGGGGACCTCGCCGTCGACGGCGCGGACCTGCGACGTGTCGCGCCGGGCCAGCCAGAGCAGGATCCCGGACAAGGGACCGGCCACGGTCGCAGAGCCGTCGCCCACCGTCCAGGCGTCGCCCTCGTCGGAGCGCACCACGACGCCCGGCGGGCGCTTGCCGAGACCGAGCCGGTGCACGGCGTCGGCGACGAACCGGCGCAGCAGGTCGGGATCCACGTCGTCGAACGCGAACCCGGCGTCGAGGTCGACGTGGTGGTAGACGACCTCACGCAGCCGCAGGAAGGGCAGTCCCGTGGCCGGCACCCGCATACCGCCGCGCATCTCCACCTCCTCGGCGGCCAGCGGCCCCTCGAGGGCCTCCAGGCGCGGGACGAGGTCTGCAGCCGTGGCGGCCACGTCGCGGGCGAGCTCGTCCGCGGCTCGGCGGGCCCCGGCCTCGATGTCGGCGTCGCGGGCCTCGGCACCCCCGGGGTACATCTCCTCGCGCTGTCCCGTCACCGCCCACGAGGCGAGGCGGCCGATGGCCTCGGCGTTGCGGGCGAGGTGGGTCAGGACGTGCCCGCGGCTCCACCCCTCGCACAACGAGGGGCCGCCGGGGTCGGTGAGGCCCCGGGCGGTGGCCAGGAGGCGGTCGGTCTGGTCGGCCAGGACGGTGAGCTCGCGCGTCATCCGCGTCACGGTATCCGGCTCCCCGCCTCGGCGGCACCCCGCGCCTCCGCGTCGGCGAGCGCGTGCGCAGCACCGATGAAGGCCAGGTGGGAGAACGCCTGCGGGAAGTTGCCGACCATTCGCTGGGCCACCGGGTCGTACTCCTCCGACACCAGGCCGACGTCGTTCATCACCGCCACGAGCCGCTCCATGAGGGGGCGGGCCTTGTCGAGGTGGCCGCACTGTGCGTACGCCGTGACGAGCCACCACGAGCAGGCGAGGAAGGGGTGCTCGTCACCGGAGAGCCCGTCGACCTTCGTCTCGGTCCGGTAGCGCATGAGGAAGCCGTCGCGCATGAGGTCCGCCTCCACGGCCGCGATGGTGCCGAGGACGCGGTGGTCGTCCGGGGGCAGGAAGCCCACCTGCGGGATGAGCAGGAGCGAGGCGTCGACCTGGTCGGTGTCGTAGTGCTGGGTGAAGGTGCCCCGCTCGGCGGACCAGCCGTGCTCGAGGATCTCCTCGCGGACCTGGTCGCGCAGGGCGCGCCACCGCTCGACCGGGCCCTCGAGCCCCCAGTGCTCCACGCCGCGTACGGCGCGGTCGAAGGCGGCCCACACCATCACCCGGGAGTGGGTGAAGTGGCGCAGCGGGCCGCGGATCTCCCACAGCCCGTTGTCGGGACGCTGCCAGTGCTCGGCGAGGTGGTTGACGAGCGTGCGCTGCATGGCCCAGCCCTGCCGGGAGACCTCGAGTCCCTTCTCGCGGGCCTCGTCGAGCGCGATCATGACCTCGCCGAGCACGTCGGACTGCCGCTGGTCGACGGCACCGTTCCCGATCCGCACGGGCGTGGACCCTGCGTAGCCCGGGAGGTGGTCGAGCGTGCGCTCGGGAAGACGTCGGGCGCCGTCGATCGTGTACATGATCTGCAGGTCCTCGGGGTCGCCGGCGACCGCGCGGATCAGCCAGTTGCGCCAGAGCCTCGCCTCCTCGAGGTAGCCCGAGTTGACCAGCGCCTCCAGGGTGAGAGACGCGTCGCGCAGCCAGCAGAAGCGGTAGTCCCAGTTGCGCTCGCCGCCGAAGTCCTCGGGCAGGCTCGTCGTCGGGGCGGCCACGATCCCGCCGAAGCGGGAGTGGGTCATCATGCGCAGGGTGAGCAGCGACCTGACCACCTGCTCGCTGTAGGGGCCTCCGTAGCTGCAGCGCCCCGCCCACTCGTTGGAGCGCGCGATGGTCTCCTCGATGCGGGAGTCGATGTCCAGCGGGGGAGGGACGGGCTCGTACGAGGGGAACCACGTCGTCGAGAAGGTCTGGACCTGGCCGGCGGCGACCTCGAACTCGTCGACGTGGTGACCGTCGACGGCGGTCGGGAGGCGGGTGCCGCGCAGGATGAGCATGTCCGGGCCGGCGACCGCCGTGATGACGTCGCTGTCCAGGCGGTGCCCCACGCCCCGGGAGACCCACGGCCGCACGGTGCCGTAGTCGAAGCGGACGACCCACTCGTGGCGCATGCGCACGGTGCCGTGCAGGCCCTCGACCGTGCGGATGATGTCGGCCCGCCCGTCGCCGATGGGCATGAGGTCGAGCACCCGTACGGAGCCGGTGTCGGTCTCGTGGACGGTCTCCAGCACGAAGGAGTTCTCCAGGTAGCGGCGGGTGCTGCGCGCCTTCTTGGTGGGGCCCAGCAGCCACCGGCCGTGCTCAGGCGTGCCGAGCAGGGCCGCGAAGCACGCATGGGAGTCGAACCGCGGCAGGCACAGCCAGTCGATCGACCCGGACCGGCTGACCAGCGCGGCGGTCTCGGTGTCGCCGAGGACGGCGTACTCCTCGATCGGGGTGCTCGTGGGGGGCGTCGTCATGCGTGGGTACGAGGCGTCGTCATGGGGTCACGGTAGGCGCTGGTGACGCGGCTGTCAGTGCAGGCACCTAGCATGAAGTGCGTGACCGCAGTGCACCCCACCACGCCCCCAGCCCGCCCCAACCACGACCAGCTCGTCGTCCGGGGCGCCCGCGAGCACAACCTCAGGGACGTCTCCGTCGAGCTCCCCCGCGACTCGATGATCGTGTTCACCGGCCTGTCCGGGTCGGGCAAGTCGTCGCTGGCGTTCGACACCATCTTCGCCGAGGGCCAGCGCCGCTACGTCGAGTCGCTGTCCGCCTACGCGCGGCAGTTCCTGGGACAGATGGACAAGCCTGACGTCGACTTCATCGAGGGCCTGTCCCCGGCGGTCTCGATCGACCAGAAGTCGACCAACCGCAACCCGCGGTCGACCGTCGGCACCATCACGGAGGTCTACGACTACCTCCGCCTGCTCTTCGCCCGCGCGGGCCGTCCGCACTGCCCGGTCTGCGGCGAGCCGATCACCCGGCAGAGCCCGCAGCAGATCGTCGACCGGCTGCTCGAGCTGCCCGACCGCACCCGCTTCCAGGTGCTGGCGCCCGTCGTGCGCGCCCGCAAGGGGGAGTACGTCGACCTCTTCACCGAGCTGCAGAGCAAGGGCTTCTCGAGGGCGCGGGTCGACGGCGAGGTCGTCTCGCTCACCGACCCGCCCAAGCTCGAGAAGCAGGTCAAGCACACCATCGACGTCGTCGTCGACCGCCTCGTGGCCAAGGGCGACGACGCGGGCGCCAAGCGCCGCCTCACCGACTCCGTGGAGACCGCGCTCGGCCTGGCCGGGGGCGTGCTCGTCGTCGAGTTCGTCGACAAGGAGGCCGACGACCCGGAGCGCGAGCGCCGCTTCTCCGAGCGGATGGCCTGCCCCAACGACCACCCCCTGTCGATGGACGACGTCGAGCCGCGCTCGTTCTCCTTCAACAGCCCGTTCGGCGCCTGCCCCAAGTGCAGCGGTCTCGGCACCGAGCTCGAGGTCGACCCCGAGCTCCTCGTCCCCGACGAGGACCTCTCCCTGGCCGAGGGTGCGATCGCGCCGTGGGCCCAGGGGAGCGGCTCGGCCGAGTACTTCCAGCGGGTCATGACCGCCCTCAGCCACGACCTCAAGTTCTCCATGGACGCGCCGTTCCACGCCCTCCCGGCGCGGGCGCGCGAGGCCCTGCTCCACGGCCAGAACTACAAGGTCCACGTCCGCTACAAGAACCGTTACGGCCGTGAGCGCTCCTACACGACCGGTTTCGAGGGCGTCGTCCCGTTCGTCAAGCGCCGGCACTCCGAGACGGACTCCGAATGGAGCCGCGAGCGCTACGAGGGCTACATGCGGGAGGTGCCGTGCCCCGAGTGCGGCGGGGCCCGCCTCAAGCCCGAGTCGCTCGCCGTCACCATCGGCGGCCACAGCATCTCGGCCATCTGTGCCCTCGCCATCGCCGAGTGCGCGGCCTTCCTCAAGGAGGTCGACTTCACGCCCCGCGAGCGCCAGATCGCCGAGCGCGTGATCAAGGAGATCGACGCGCGGCTGGGCTTCCTGCTCGACGTAGGCCTCGACTACCTGTCCCTCGACCGCCCGGCCGGCACGCTGTCCGGTGGCGAGGCGCAGCGCATCCGCCTGGCCACCCAGATCGGGTCGGGCCTCGTCGGCGTCCTCTACGTCCTCGACGAGCCGAGCATCGGCCTGCACCAGCGAGACAACCACCGGCTCATCGAGACGCTGACCCGCCTGCGCGACCTCGGCAACACCCTCATCGTCGTCGAGCACGACGAGGACACCATCGCCACGGCCGACTGGGTCGTCGACATCGGCCCCGGTGCCGGCGAGCACGGCGGTGTCGTCGTGCACTCCGGGCCCGTGCAGGGCCTGCTCGACCACCCGGACTCGGTCACCGGCAAGTACCTCTCCGGTCGCCTCGAGATCCCCACCCCGCTGCAGCGCCGGCCCCAGGAGAGGGGGCGCGAGGTCACCGTCGTCGGGGCGCGAGAGCACAACCTCGACGGTGTCGACGTCTCGTTCCCGCTCGGCAACCTCGTGGCCGTCACCGGCGTCTCCGGCTCCGGCAAGTCGACGCTGGTCAACGACATCCTCTACAACGTGCTCGCCAACAAGCTCAACGGCGCGCGCCACGTCCCCGGGCGCCACAAGACCGTGAAGGGGCTGGACCACCTCGACAAGGTGGTGCACGTAGACCAGAGCCCCATCGGCCGCACCCCGCGCTCCAACCCGGCCACCTACACCGGCGTCTTCGACGCGATCCGCAAGCTGTTCGCGACGACCACCGAGGCGAAGATCCGCGGCTACCAGCCGGGGCGGTTCTCCTTCAACGTCAAGGGCGGGCGCTGCGACGCCTGCTCGGGTGACGGCACCATCAAGATCGAGATGAACTTCCTGCCGGACGTCTACGTCCCGTGCGAGGTGTGCCACGGCGCCCGTTACAACCGCGAGACGCTCGAGGTGCACTTCAAGGGCAAGACCATCGCCGACGTCCTCGACATGCCGATCGAGGAGGCCGCAGACTTCTTCGCCGCGGTGCCCGGCATCGCCCGGCACATGAAGACGCTCAACGACGTCGGGCTCGGCTACGTGCGCCTGGGCCAGCCCGCGCCCACGCTCTCCGGCGGCGAGGCCCAGCGCGTCAAGCTGGCCTCCGAGCTGCAGAAGCGCTCCACCGGCCGCACCGTCTACGTCCTCGACGAGCCCACGACCGGCTTGCACTTCGAGGACATCCGCAAGCTGCTCGAGGTCCTGCAGGGGCTGGTCGACAAGGGCAACACCGTCATCGTCATCGAGCACAACCTCGACGTCATCAAGAACGCCGACTGGATCGTCGACATGGGTCCCGAGGGCGGCAGCGGTGGTGGCCTCGTCGTGGCCGAGGGCACGCCGGAGGAGGTGGCCGAGGTCGAGGGCAGCCACACCGGTCGGTTCCTGGCACCGGTGCTCGCCAAGAGCGCGCGCTCGACCCACCGGCCCACGGGCGCCAAGGTGCCCGCGGCCGGTGCGGCCAAGGCTGCGGCGGTGACCCGGGCCACGAAGCGCACGGCTGCCGCCACCGCCGCGCGGACGACGGCGACCGAGAAGGCGACCGCGACCCGGAAGACCGCCGCCGCACCGAAGGCACGCAAGGCCGCAGGCGCGGCAGCCTCGACCACCGCCCCGGCACGCAAGACCTCCACGGGCAAGGCGGCCGCTGCGGCTGGCAAGACCGCTGGCAAGACCGCCGGCAAGACCGGCGTGGGCAAGGGTGCGAGCACGGCGGCCGCGGGCAAGGGAGGCACCCGCAAGCGCGCCTGAGACCCCGGGCTCGTCCACCGGTCACGCAGCCGACCGAGGAGTCCGCCGAACAGCCGAACGCAACAACAACCAAACAGCCTGTTCTCCTCCGCCCCCTGCGGTAGGTCCTCCTGCCCCTGCAGGACGATCCGGGCACAGACGTCCTGGCGTCTCATGGGTACGTCGCCGCGACCGCGGTGTGTTCCCAGCCAAGGAGATCGGTCATGCGACCGTGGCCTGCCGTCCTGACCGCATCAGTGGTGGCGCTCGCCTCGGTGTGGGGGACCGCCGCCGCCGCGCCGGCGTCCGTCGCCGCCACGACGTCTGCGACCGTCGCCACCACGACCACCACCTCGACCACCACCGCGACCACCACCTCGACCACCACCTCGACTGGGGTCGCGGACCCGGCGTCGTGGTGGGGCACTAACGGCCGCGTCAGCGACACCCTGGTGTCCGGCGACCGGGTCTACCTCGCCGGTGGGTTCGACTACGTGGGCCCGACCACCGGGTACGGCGTGCCGGTCGACTCCGGAACGGGCGTGCGCGCTGCCTGGCCGAGCATCGACGGCCCGGTGGATGCGGCGATCCCGGACGGTGCCGGCGGCTGGTACGTCGCGGGACGGTTCAAGCGGGTCGGCACCGCGTACCGACCCGGTGCGGCGCGCGTCACGGCGGAGGGGCTCGTGTCCGCGTGGAACCCCAGGCCCGGCAGCCCGATCCGAGCCATGGCCCGCACCTCAGCCGGGGTGGTGCTCGGTGGTGACTTCCTGAGCCTAGCTGGAGTGCCGGCGACCCACCTCGCAGCAGTCGACCCCGACCTCGGCTCCATCGTCACGTCATGGACCGCCGCCCCCACCAACGCGACGGTGCGTGCCCTCGCGGCGGCCGGTGGCGCGCTCTACGCCGGCGGCGACTTCACCACGGTCGGTGACCAGCCGCACTCGGGTCTCGTCCGGCTCGACGCCTCGACCGGCGCGACCGACCCGGTGTTCGCCGGGGCTGCGTCCGGGGCCGTCCAGACCGTCGACGTCTCACCCGACGGCTCCGTGGTCTACGTCGGTGGCACCTTCACCGCAGTGTCCGGGCCCAGCGGCCAGGTCCCGCGCAGCCGTCTCGCCGCCTTCACCGCGGACGGCGTCCCGACCTCCTGGGCCCCGGCGGCCGACGGCACCGTCCGTGCGCTGCGCGTGGACCCGGCCACGGGCACGGTCTTCGTCGGGGGCCTGTTCGGCACCGTCTCCTCGGTGGGCCGGGCTCGGCTCGCGGCCGTCACCGCGGCGGGTGCGGTGACCTCGTTCAACGCGCTCCTCGCCGGCTGCAACACCCGGCACACGACCGGGTACGCCCACAGCAACCCGCCGTGCTCGGTCGAGGTCGCGGCGCTGCAGGTGCGTGACGGCGTGCTGTACGTCGGAGGCCGCTTCGGCCGGTCCGGGACCACCACGCGGCACGACGCGGCCGCCTTCCTCACCGGCACCGGTGCACTCACCGCCTGGAACCCGACGCCCGGCGACCGGGTCAACACCCTGGCCGTGGCCGACGACGCGGCGCGGGTCTACGTCGGTGGCGAGTTCACCAGCGTGAACGGCCAGGTGCGCCAGGGCGTGGCCGCCCTCGACATGAGGACCGGACAGCTCGACCCCACGTTCAGCGCCAACACCGACAACGAGGTGCTCGACCTCGCCCTGTCCACCGACGGCACCCGCCTCTTCCTGGCCGGGTCCTTCCTCACCGTCCGTGGGGTCAGCCGTCCGCGCCTGGCCTCGGTGGTGGCGAGCACCGGCTCCGTCGACGGCGTCTTCAAGCCGGTGGTCAACAACAGCGTGCTGTCGATCGGGACCGCCCGCGGCTGGCTCTTCGCCGGCGGCCAGTTCACCACGGTCAACGGGGTGACCCGCCGACACGTCGCCAGGCTGTGGGGGGCCAGCGGCGCCCTCAGCACCACGTTCGTCGCCGACACGGTCGGCCCGACCGGCGTACTCAGGTCCGGCGGGATGGTCCAGTCCCTCGCGGTCAGCAGCGACGCCGGCCGCGTCTACCTCGGAGGCCCCTTCACGACGGTGAACGGTCGCACCATGCCGGCCGGGATCGCGGTGGTCTACGGCACCAACGGCGCGCTCCACCCACGGCAGCTCGGCGGAGTGGGCAGGTGCTCGGGGGCCGGCCCGTGGGTCACCCGTCTCTACCTCAGCCCGGACGACCGGCGCCTCTACGGCGGCGACGTCTGCCCGGACAACATCTACCAGTGGGACGCGTACAACCTCAGCACGACGACCCGTCCGACCGGCCTGCTGTGGCGCACCTGGTGCAACGGCGGGATGCAGGGCGCGTTCGAGGTCGCCGGGCGGTTCTACTACGGCACCCACGGAAGCTCGTGCGCCGTGGCGCCCGGGAGCTCCACGCGGGCCGACCGGGCACGCTTCGCAGCGTTCAGCTCGAGCACAGGCGCGCTCGTGACCGGCACCGCGGCGTTCGACAGCGCCATGGGCGTATGGAGCGTCAGCGGCGTGCCCGGCGCGCTGGTGGTGGGGGGCGACTTCACCACCGTGAACGGCGTGCTGCACCAGGGTGTCGCCGTCGTCCCGCAGTAGACGCCGGGATGCCGGCCCCGACGTGGTTGAGGGGCGTGCTGCCCATGGGCAGCACGCCCCTCAGCCCTCGACGTGGGTCGTCTGCCCGAGTCAGGTGACGGGCCCGGGTCGGACTACAAGTCCCCACCGAGGTAGGCGGCCTTGACGGCGGGGTCGTTGGCCAGCTCCTCGCCGGAGCCCTCGCGGACGATCTCGCCCGTCTCGAGGATGTAGGCGCGGTGCGCGCGCTTGAGCGCCTGTGCCGCGTTCTGCTCCACGAGCAGCACGGTCGTGCCCTGCTGGTTGATCTCCGTGATGATGTCGAAGATCTGCTGGATCAGCTTGGGCGCCAACCCCATCGACGGCTCGTCGAGCAGCAGGAGCTTCGGGTTGGCCATGAGCGCGCGACCGATGGCGAGCATCTGCTGCTCGCCGCCGGACATGGTGCCCGCGACCTGGGTGCGCCGCTCGGCGAGCCGGGGGAACAGCCCGAACACGCGGTCGCGGTCCTCGCCGATCTTCGGCGACTTCCGGTCGGGGCGCGCGTAGGCGCCCATGTCGAGGTTCTCCAGCACCGTCATGCCGACGAAGCAGCCGCGGCCCTCGGGGGACTGCGCGATACCCAGCACCGGCCGCTCGTGGGCGGGGACGGTGGTGATGTCCTGGCCCTCGAACCGGATCGAGCCCTGCCGCACCGGGCGCAGCCCGGAGACCGTCTTCATCGTCGTGGTCTTGCCGGCGCCGTTGGCGCCGATGAGCGTCACGACCTCGCCCTCGCCGACCGTGAACGAGATGTTGCGGATCGCCTCGATGCGTCCGTAGTTGACGCAGAGGTCGTCGACCTCAAGAAGCATCTTCATCAACTCCCAGGTAGGCGGCGATGACCGCAGGGTTGTCCTGGATCTCGGCAGGCAGGCCCTCGGCGATCTTCTTGCCGAACTCCAGCACCACGATCCGGTCGGTCACGCCCATGACGAGCTTCATGTCGTGCTCGATGAGCAGGACGGTGTAGCCCTGGTCGCGGATCGACTGGATGAGCTCCATGAGCCGGGCCTTCTCGGCCGGGTTGAAGCCGGCAGCCGGCTCGTCCAGGCAGAGCAGCTTGGGGTTCGTCGCGAGGGCGCGGGCGATCTCGAGGCGGCGCTGGTCGCCGTACGGGAGGTTGCGCGCCAGCTCGTCGGCGCGCTTGTCCAGCCCCATGAACTTGAGCAGCTCGTAGGCGCGGTCCATGCCCTCGGACTCCTCGGCGTGGTGCTTCGGGAGCCGCAGGAGCGCGGAGAACATGCCGGTGGAGTGGTGCGCGTCGGCGCCGACGAGGACGTTCTCGAGCGCCGTCATGTTGTGGAAGAGCCGGATGTTCTGGAACGTGCGCGCGATGCCCAGCTTGGTGATCTGGAACTTCTGGCGCTTGCCCAGCGGCTCGCCCATGAACCGCACGCCGCCCGAGGTGGGCTGGTAGACGCCGGTCATGACGTTGAAGCAGGTCGTCTTGCCGGCACCGTTGGGGCCGATGAGGCCGAGGATCTCGCCGGTGTTGATGTGGAACGAGACACCGTCGAGCGCCGTGACACCGCCGAACCTCAGGGTGACGTCCTCGACCTCGAGCATCTTGCCCTTCGGCAGGTCGGCGACCTCCTCGACGGAGATGTCGACGGAGGTGTCCGGCGTCGCTTCGGTGTCGGGGCCGAGCACCGTGTCGTCGTCGACCCGGGTGCCCCGGGTCTCCTTGGCGGTGTCGTGCTGCTCGGGGTCGGGCGTGCTGTCGGGGGTGGCACCCGGTGTCGTGTCAGGCACGAGCCACTCCTTCCGCGTCGATCTGGTCAGGGGCTACCTCGTCGGCCTTCTTGGCGCGGACCGACCTTCGGGGTGGCATCAGGCCCTGCGGCCGGAAGATGGCCAGCGCCATGAGCGCGAGGCCGAACAGCAGGAACCGGGCGTCGGCGAGGAAGCGGAACTTCTCGGGCGCCCAGGTGAGCAGCGCGGCCGCCACCACGACGCCCCAGCGGTTGCCCTGGCCACCGACGACGACCATCGCCACGAACAGCACCGAGTAGAGGATGGTGAAGTTGTCCGGGTTGATGAACTGCTGCTTGGTGGCGAAGAGCGCACCCGACAGGCCACCGATGGCAGCACCGGTCGCGAACGCCAGCAGCTTGAACCGGAACGTCGGGACACCCATCAGCTCGGCGGCGTCCTCGTCCTCGCGGGTGGCCTCCCAGGCCCGGCCGACGCGCGAGTTCTGCATGCGCCAGTCGAGGAAGAGCACGATGAAGACCAGGGTCAGGGCCAGCCAGTAGTAGGGGATCGAGTCGGTGACCCCGAACTGCAGGAACCGCGTCTGGTTGGACAGGTCGACCTTGGCGACGAAGCCGTCCCACACCAGGTGGGGGATCCCGAACAGGTCGAGGTTCGGCGGCGTCGGGATGTTGGAGATGCCCCGTGAGCCACCGGTCAGGCTGTCGGCGTTGACGAGGATGAGGCGGACGATCTCACCGAACCCGAGCGTCACGATCGCCAGGTAGTCGCCACGGACACGCAGCGTCGGGGCACCGAGGACGATGCCGGAGACGAGGGTGACGACCATGGCGATGGGGATGCAGAGCAGCAGCGGCAGCTTGGCGTGAGCCGAGCCCAGCACACCGACGGTGAAGGCACCGATCGCGAAGAAGCCGATGTAGCCGAGGTCGAGCAGGCCGGCGTAGCCGATGACGATGTTGAGCCCGATGGCGACCAGGGCGTAGAGCGCACAGAGGAACAGCACCGCGCCGAAGTCGGAGTCGGTCGTGGTGATGAGCGGCGGGTTGATGATCGGCAGCAGGTAGACGATGACCGCCGCCGCGATGGCGAGCACGATCTTGGCCCAGCGGGGGAGCGCCCGGAAGCGGTCACCGATGCCGTGGAAGAACGAGGAGACGGCGTTCATGCGCGGGCCTTTCCGAGGGACTCACCCAACAGGCCGGTGGGTCGGAACAGCAGGATGATGACGAGGAGCGTGAACGCCACCACGTCCTTCCAGTTCGAGCCGAAGATCGCCGACCCGTAGCTCTCGGCCACCCCGAGGACGAAGCCACCGAGCAGGGCACCGCGCAGGTTGCCGATGCCGCCGAGGACGGCCGCGGTGAACGCCTTCACGCCGAGCAGGAAGCCGGCGTTGTAGCGCGTGACACCGATCTTGAGCAGGTACATCATCGCCGCGGCACCGGCCATGGCGCCGCCGATGACGAACGTGAGCCGGATGACCCGGTCGCGGTTGACGCCCATGAGGGCCGCAGCCTCGGGGTCCTGCGCGACGGCGCGGATGCCGCGGCCGAGGCGGGACCGCTTCACGAACTGGTCGAGGATGACCATCATGACGATGGCCGAGCCCAGCACGATGAGGTCGATGTTGGAGACGCGGTAGTCGAACACCCGGAACAGCCGGACGGTGTCGATGTTCAGCGGCAGCGGCGACGCCTCACGGGGACGGCCGACGTAGCTGGCGAGGTCGGTGTCCAGCCCGAACCACTTGAAGGGCTTGTCGCGCAGGCCCATCGCCTCGGACAGGACGAACGAGGCGCCGATCGCGGAGATGAGCGCGATGAGCGGTGGTGAGTTGCGCTTGCGCAGCGGCCGGTAGGCCACGAACTCCAGGCCCAGGGCGACCAGGGCCGAGGTGACCATCGCCGCGGCGAAGCCGATGACGAGGAAGCCGACGACGCCGACGCCGCTGGCCTTGCTCGCCCCCAGCGCGGTCAGGACCCACACGGAGGCGAAGCTGCCCCACATGAAGACCTCGGAGTGGGCGAAGTTGATGAGCCGCAGCACGCCGTAGACGAGCGTGTAGCCGAGGGCGATCAGCGCGTAGACGGCCCCGAAGGCCAGCCCGGTGATCGTGAACTCCCAGAAGTGGTTGAGGAGAAGATCCATCAGACCTCCGTATTGGGGGACCGCAGCGCCTCAGCGCGGCAGGTCCGGGTCCGGACGGGAACACGGTAGCGGCCAGGACCCTCGATGCAGAGAGCCCTGGCCGCCATGTGTGGTGCTACTTGATTTCCTGGTCCGGGACGATCTTGCCGCCGGAGACCTTGTAGGCCCAGACGGAGACCTCGGAGGGCTCACCCTTGGCGTCGAACTTGACGTTCTTGGTGACGCCCTGGGCGCTGTAGGAGCCGATGAAGGCGTTCATGTCCGAGGAGGACGTCTTGCCCGCGGCGATGCCGGCGAGGAAGACGTTCGCGGCGTCGTAGGCCTCGGCCGAGTACGTCGCGGGGTCGGAGTTGTAGGCCTTCTTGTAGGCGGCCGAGAACTCGGCAGCCTTGTCCGGGGGCAGGCACGGGCAGGTGACGATCGCGCCCTCGGCAGCCGCACCGGCGCCCTTGATGAAGCCGTCGTCCTTGACGCCGTCGGCGGCGACGAAGGTGCCGGTGAAGCCACCGGACTTGAGCTGCTTCACGAGCTTGCTCGCGTTGGAGTAGTAGCCGCCGTAGAAGAACACGGTCGCGCCCGAGGCCTTGGCCTTGGTGACGGTGGGGGAGAAGTCGTCCTGCTTGCCGTCCGCCGCGGTCTCGTCGCTGCCGGCCACGGCCGAGCCGAGGTCCTTCTTGACGATGTCGGCAAGGCCCTTGCCGTACTCGGAGGTGTCGTCGGAGACGAACACCTTCTGGGCCTTGAGGACGTCCTTGATGTACTTCGCCGCGGCCGGGCCCTGGGTGGCGTCGTTGCCGAGGATGCGGTGGAAGGTCTTCCAGCCGTTCTCGGACAGCGCCGGGTTGGTGGCGGAGGCCGTGATGATGTTGAGGCCGGCCTTGTCGAAGATCGGGTCGGCAGCCTTGGACTCACCGGAGAACGCAGGGCCGACGATGCCGACCAGCTTCTTGTCGGTGACGGCCTTCTGGGCCAGTCCGGGGGCGATCGAGGGGTCGCCCTGGCTGTCGAACGAGGTGAGCGAGACCTTGCAGTCCGCGTGCTTCTCGTTGTACTGGGTGACGGCGAGCTCGGCGCCGTTCTTGATGTTGATGCCGAGGTTGGCGGCGTCTCCGGTCAGTGCACCGAAGAAGCCGATCTTGAGGTCACACGCCTTGCCGCCGCTGCCGGAGCCGGCGTCGTTGGTGGTGCCACCACAGGCACTCAGTGCGAGGGCAGCAGCCACGACGGGCGCGCCAATCTTGAAGACGGAACGCAAGACTCCTCCTGAAGTCACTTTGGTGCTCGTGGAGACGGCGGTAGGCAGCACCCACGGTCACCCCGGTTGGGGTGTTGTGCAGACTATGACGCGGCTCGCAGGGAACAGGGGGACCTTGGTCTCAGGCGTGACCGTGTCGTTACCACGTGTCTCACCAAACGGCACATCCCAGACACCAGGCGTCCAGACGGCCCGGTGAACTCTCGTCGGGCCCCGTTCGTCCTACCGGGTGCGGGCGGCATACTCGGGCCCTCGCACCGCACCGGACGACCCCTGTGCGCGGCTCCCCACCGAAAGGCGCACCATGACCCAGACCGACGACCGATCCCCCGAGGGCCCCTCGCGCCGGACCGTCCTCGCCTCCGCCGGCCTCGGCGCCGTCGGTGCGGTGGGCGCAGCCTCCCTGGCGGGGTGCGGCTCGGCCCAGCAGGCTGCGAGCGACGCCGCCGGCTCGGCGACCAACGCCGTGAAGGACGCGATCTCCAAGGCCACCGTGCCGGTGGGCGGCGGGAAGATCTTCGCCGACCAGAAGGTCGTCGTCACCCAGCCGACGTCCGGGGACTTCAAGGCCTTCAGCGCGGTCTGCACCCACCAGGCGTGCATCGTCGCGGACGTCTCGGACGGCACCATCAACTGCGCCTGCCACGGCAGCAAGTTCGACATCACCACCGGCGCGGTCAAGAACGGACCGGCCTCCTCCCCGCTGCCCGAGAAGAAGGTCACGATCAGCGGGGACGGCATCAGCGTCACCTGAACCTCACCTCGGCGAACCTCACCTCGGCGCGGGGGCGTCGGTGGCGCTCCATAGAGTGGACTCGTGGCTGACCCGTCGACCTACCGCCCCGCCCCGGGGGAGATCCCGGTCGACCCCGGCGTCTACCGGTTCCGCGACTCGGCCCGCCGCGTCATCTACGTCGGCAAGGCCAAGTCGCTGCGCCCCCGCCTGTCGTCCTACTTCCAGGACCTGTCGGCCCTGCACCCGCGGACGGCCACCATGGTCACGACCGCGGCGAGCGTCGAGTGGACGGTGGTGTCCACCGAGGTGGAGGCGCTGCAGCTCGAGTACTCCTGGATCAAGGAGTTCGACCCGCGCTTCAACGTCAAGTACCGCGACGACAAGTCCTACCCCTACCTCGCCGTGACGATGGGGGAGGAGTTCCCCCGCGCACAGGTCATGCGCGGCGCCAAGCGCAAGGGCACCCGATACTTCGGCCCCTACGCCCACGCCTGGGCCATCCGCGAGACCCTCGACCTGCTCCTGCGGGTCTTCCCCGTCCGCACCTGCTCCTCCGGCGTCTTCAAGCGCGCGGGGCAGGTCGGGCGCCCGTGCCTGCTCGGCTACATCGACAAGTGCTCCGCGCCGTGCGTCGGCAGGGTGAGCCCGGAGGAGCACCGCGACATCGCCGCCGACTTCTGCGACTTCATGGCCGGCAACACCACCCGCTTCGTCAAGCGGCTCGAGCGCGAGATGGCCGCGGCCTCCCAGGAGCTGGAGTTCGAGCAGGCTGCCCGGCTCCGCGACGACCTCGTCGCCCTGGGCAAGGCCCTGGAGAAGTCGGCCGTGGTCCTCGGCGACGGCACCGACGCCGACGTGTTCGCCCTCGAGGAGGACGGCCTCGAGGTCGCCGTCCAGGTCTTCCACGTCCGCGGCGGCCGCGTGCGCGGCCAGCGGGGCTGGGTCGCCGAGATGGACGCCGAGTCCGTCCCCGAGATCGTCGGCCACCTCCTGCAGCAGGTGTACGGCGGCGAGTCCGGCGAGGGCGTACCCCGTGAGGTCCTCGTGCCCGTGCTCCCGGACGACCCTGACGCGGTGTCGACCTGGCTCGGGTCGCTGCGCGGCTCCAACGTCGACCTGCGCGTGCCCCAGCGCGGTGACAAGCGCACCCTGCTGGAGACCGTGCACCGCAACGCCAAGCAGTCCCTGGCCCGTCACAAGCTGGCCAGGGCGGGCGACCTCACCGCACGCAGCCAGGCGCTGCAGGAGCTGCAGTCCACCCTCGA
The DNA here is from genome assembly GCF_052114585.1 of Pedococcus sp. 2YAF34. Classification (NCBI taxonomy): domain Bacteria; kingdom Bacillati; phylum Actinomycetota; class Actinomycetes; order Micrococcales; family Intrasporangiaceae; genus Pedococcus; species Pedococcus sp. 2YAF34. The sequence continues at coordinate 68,515 of NZ_JBFRFA010000011.1, read as the reverse complement.
CCTCGTCGACGCCCCCCTGCGCGTCGAGTGCTACGACATCAGCCACATCCAGGGGTCCCAGGTCGTGGGGTCGATGGTCGTCTTCGAGGACGGACTGCCCCGCAAGTCCGAGTACCGCCGGTTCGTCATCCGCGGCGAGGACGTCGACGACACGGCGGCCATGGACGAGGTGCTGACGCGGCGGTTCAGCCGCTACCTCGAGGAGCGCGACCAGTCCTCCGACGTCGAGCTGGGCCCCGACCCCGAGGCCGGCCCGGAACGCATCGACCCCGACACCGGCAAGCCGAGGAAGTTCGCCTACCCGCCCAACCTCGTCGTCGTCGACGGCGGCCTGCCGCAGGTCAACGCGGCGCGGGCGGCACTGTCCGCGCTCGGCATCGACGACATCGCGGTCGTCGGCCTCGCCAAGCGGTTGGAGGAGGTCTGGGTGCCGGGGCAGGACTACCCCGTCATCCTCCCGCGCACGAGCGAGGGGCTCTACCTGCTCCAGCGGGTCCGCGACGAGGCGCACCGCTTCGCCATCACGTTCCACCGCCAGCGCCGGTCCAAGGCGATGACCGCCAGCGCCCTCGACGGCATACCCGGCCTGGGGGAGACCAGGCGCAAGGCGCTGCTGCGCCACTTCGGCTCGGTGAAGAAGGTCCGGGCCGCCTCGGTCGATGACCTCGTGGCGGTTTCGGGCATCGGCCCTGCGCTGGCGGCCACGATTGCGGCAGAGTTGTCCAGCGAGGGCCCGGCCACACCGGCCGTCAACCTCATGACCGGCGAGATCATCGACGAGGACGGGGCAGGGCAGTGAGCACCGAAGGGGGCACCCCAGGCGACACCGCGGGATCCGAGCAGCAGGAGGGGCACGACGAGGGGCAGCACGGGCAGCGCCCCGAGCTGGTCATCGTCACCGGGATGAGCGGCGCCGGCCGGTCGACCACGGCGAACGTCCTGGAGGACTCCGGCTGGTACGTCGTGGACAACCTGCCGCCCCACCTGCTGGTGTCGCTGGCCGACCTCGCGCACGGTGAGGGCAGCTCGGCGCGCCTGCCGCGGATCGCGGCCGTGGTCGACGTGCGGGCCCGCGGGTTCTTCGCCCACCTGCAGACCGCCCTCGGCGAGCTGCGCGAGCGCAACTGGCACCCCAACCTGGTCTTCCTCGACGCCACCGACGAGGCGCTGGTCCGGCGGTTCGAGTCGGTCCGCCGCCCGCACCCGCTCCAGGGCGAGGGTCGCCTGCTCGACGGCATCGTGCGCGAGCGCGAGATGCTGGCCGACCTGCGGTCGGTGGCCGACGTCGTGATCGACACCTCCGGCCTCAACGTCCACCAGCTCGCCAAGAAGGTCCACCCTGTCTTCGCCGGCGAGGGGGCCGGGCCCAAGGTGCGGATCGCGGTCATGTCCTTCGGGTTCAAGTACGGCGTGCCGCTCGACGCCGACTTCGTGTTCGACATGCGCTTCCTGCCCAACCCGTTCTGGATCCCCGAGCTGCGCAGCTTCACCGGCAAGGACCCGCAGGTGTCCGAGTTCGTCCTGGGCCAGGAGGGGGCGCCCGAGTTCGTGGAGCGGGTCGCCGCCCTGATGGAGCCCGTCGTCGCCGGCTACGTCCGCGAGGGCCGCCGCTACGCCACCCTGGCCGTCGGCTGCACCGGCGGGAAGCACCGGTCGGTGGCGGTCGCCGAGGCCCTGCGCTCGCGGCTGTCCACCGACGACGTCGCGACGTTCGTCGTCCACCGCGACCTGGGGCAGGAGTGAGCGGTCCCGCGGTCGTCGCCCTGGGGGGTGGGCACGGCCTGGCCGCCTCGCTGGAGGCGCTCAAGCTCGTCTGCGACGACATCACCGCCGTGGTCACGGTGGCCGACAACGGGGGTTCGTCGGGACGGCTGCGCGACGAGTTCAACGTGCTGCCGCCGGGCGACCTGCGGATGGCCCTGGCCGCGCTGTGCGACGACACCGAGTGGGGCCACACCTGGCGCGACGTCCTGCAGCACCGGTTCCACGGGGACGGCCCGCTCGGCGGCCACGCGCTCGGCAACCTGCTCATCACCGCCCTGTGGGACCTCGACCGCGACCCCGTCGCCGGCCTCGACCTGGTCGGACGCCTGCTCAACGCCCGGGGGCGCGTCCTGCCCATGGCGGCCGTGCCGCTGGAGATCACCGCCCAGATCGAGGGTCTCGACCCGTCCGACGCCTCGGCGGTGCAGACGGTCCGTGGCCAGGTCGCGGTCGCGTCCACCACCGGACGGGTGCGCAGCATCGCCCTCGAGCCCCACGACCCGCCCTCGGCCCCCGCGACGATCGAGGCGGTCCGCGAGGCCGACTGGGTGATCCTGGGCCCCGGGTCGTGGTTCACCTCAGTGATGCCGCACCTGCTGGTCCCCGGCCTGCGCGACGCCCTGCACGACACCTCCGCCCGGCGCCTGCTGACCCTCAACCTCGAGCACTCCGGCGAGACCGCCGGGTTCAGCTGTGCCCGGCAGGTGGAGGCGTTGGCCGACCACGCGCCCCGGCTGCGCCTCGACGTGGTCCTGGCCGACCCGGTCGCTGTGGACGACGTCGACGAGCTCCGGGCCGCGGCCGGGCGCCTCGGCGCGGAGGTGGTCATCGCGCCCGTGGCACAGCGCGGCGCACCGGGGCACCATGACTCGCTGCGGCTCGCGGCGGCGTACCGTGACCTCTTCGGGTGAGGCCCTGTCGGTGCGGTGACGCACGGGCCCGGCAGGACGAAGGCAGCGGTCGGTACTGCACCGGCTCGGTACGGCGAGATGGCAGGATGACGGCATGGCGATGACGGCGCGGGTCAAGGACGAGCTGAGCAGGCTCGACGTCACCAAACCCTGCTGCCGCAAGTCCGAGGTGGCCGCCACGCTGCGCTTCGCCGGTGGCCTGCACATCGTGGGCGGCCGGATCGTCGTGGAGGCCGAGCTCGACACGGCCAACGCCGCCCGCCGCCTGCGCAAGAACATCGGCGACCTCTACGGCCACCCGTGCGAGGTGCTCGTCCTGGCGGCCGGTGGCCTGCGCAAGGGCAGCCGCTACGTCGTCCGCGTCGTGCAGGACGGCGAGGCGCTCGCCCGCCAGACCGGCCTCATCGACTCCCGTGGCCGTCCGGTCCGCGGCCTGCCGCCCAAGGTCGTCAGCGCCTCGGCGTGCGATGCCGAGGCTGCCTGGCGCGGGGCGTTCATCGCCCACGGCTCGCTCACCGAGCCCGGCCGGTCGTCCGCGCTCGAGGTGACCTGCCCGGGCCCGGAAGCAGCACTGGCGCTCGTCGGTGCAGCGCGCCGCCTCGGCATCCAGGCCAAGGCCCGCGAGGTCCGCGGCGTCGACCGCGTGGTCATCCGCGACGGCGACGCCATCGGCGCCATGCTCACCCGGCTCGGCGCCCACGAGGCAGTCCTCGCCTGGGAGGAGCGCCGGATGCGCCGGGAGGTGCGCGCCACCGCCAACCGCCTGGCCAACTTCGACGACGCCAACCTGCGCCGCTCCGCCCGTGCGGCCGTGGCCGCCGGCGCCCGCGTGCACCGCGCCATGGAGATCCTCGGTGAGGAGATCCCGGACCACCTGCGTGAGGCGGGCGAGCTGCGGCTGCAGCACAAGCAGGCCTCGCTCGAGGAGCTGGGCCAGCTGGCGCAGCCGCCGATGACCAAGGACGCCGTGGCCGGACGGATCCGCCGCCTGCTCGCGATGGCCGACAAGCGGGCCCAGGACCTCGGCATCCCCGGTACCGAGGCCAACCTCACGCCCGACATGCTCGACGCGTGAGCGCCGCCCCTGACCAGGGCGCGGTCCCCGACGAGGGCACCGCTCCCAACCGGGGCGCCGGCCCCGACCAGGGCCCCGCCCGCACCAGGGTCACGGTCGTCGGCACCGGGTACGTCGGGCTCTCGATCGCCGTGCTGCTCGCGCAGCGGCACCCCGTCGTGGCCCTCGACATCGACGAGGCGCGCGTCCAGACCCTCAAGGGCGGCACCAGCCCCATCCACGATGCCGACATCCAGCGCTTCCTGGCGGGCGGGGGCCTCGACCTGTCGTTCACCACCGACCCCGACGAGGCCTACGCGGGGGCGGAGTTAGTCGTGGTCGCCACCCCCACCGACTACGACCCCGACACCAACTACTTCAACACCTCCAGCGTCGAGTCCGTCCTCAAGGACGCCTCGAGCCGCAACCCCGCCGCGACCCTGGTGGTGAAGTCGACCGTGCCGGTGGGCTTCACGAAGGAGGTGTCGGCGCGGCTCGGCCTCGACTCGGTCGTGTTCAGCCCGGAGTTCCTGCGCGAGGGCAAGGCGCTGTGGGACCTGCTCCACCCGTCACGGATCGTGGTGGGGGAACGCAGCGACCGGGCCCAGCGGTTCGCCGACCTGCTGCTCGAGGCGGCGCAGGAGGACGACGTCGCCGTCCTGCTGACCGACAGCACCGAGGCCGAGGCCATCAAGCTGTTCGCGAACACCTTCCTCGCGATGCGGGTGGCGTTCTTCAACGAGCTCGACACCTTCGCCGCCACCCACGGCCTGGACTCGCGCCAGATCATCGACGGCGTCGGCCTCGACCCGCGGATCGGGCACCACTACAACAACCCGTCCTTCGGCTACGGCGGCTACTGCCTCCCCAAGGACACCAAGCAGCTGCTGGCGAACTACCAGAACGTGCCCCAGAGCCTCATCGAGGGCATCGTCAACGCCAACACCACGCGCAAGGACTTCGTCGCGAACGACATCCTGCGCCGCCGGCCCACGGTGGTCGGCATCCACCGGTTGATCATGAAGTCCGAGTCGGACAACTACCGGTCCAGCAGCGTGCAGGGGATCATGAAGCGCATCAAGGCCAAGGGCGTCGAGGTGGTCGTCTACGAGCCGGGCCTGACCGGCGACCACTTCTTCGGCTCCCGGGTGGTGCGCGACCTCGCGGCGTTCAAGGCCGAGTCCGACGTCATCGTCGCCAACCGCATGGTGGCCGAGCTGCGCGACGTCGAGGCGAAGGTCTACACGCGCGACCTCTACGGCGGCGACTCCTAGCCGGCTGCACCTCGCCTTCTGCACATCGCCATCTGCACCTGGCTGGTCGCCGGCTCGTCGCCGTGGCCTGCCGGCAGGTTTGCGGCCGCCGGTTACCGGCCCGTACACCGGACCACGCTGTCGACGTGGCCGCCCGATCCAATAGGGTCGGAGCGAACACTCGTGCCGCGCCACGCGGCATACCGTCCCCATCTGAGAAGGACCAGGCATCGTGACTGTTCGCGTAGGCATCAACGGCTTCGGCCGCATCGGCCGCAACTTCTACCGCGCTGTGGTCGCCTCCGGCGCCGACATCGAGATCGTCGCCGTCAACGACCTCACCGACAACGCCACGCTGGCGCACCTGCTCAAGTACGACTCGATCCTCGGTCGCTTCGACGGTGACGTCACCTCGACCGACACCGACATCACCGCCGGCGGCAAGACGTTCAAGGTCTTCGCCGAGCGCGACCCCGCCAACCTCAAGTGGGGCGAGCTGGGCGCTGACGTCGTCATCGAGTCGACCGGCTTCTTCACCGACGCCACCAAGGCCAAGGTGCACGTCGACAACGGTGCCAAGAAGGTCATCATCTCGGCCCCGGCCAAGAACGAGGACGTCACCGTCGTCATGGGCGTCAACGACAGCGCCTACGACGCCGACAAGCACACGATCATCTCCAACGCGTCCTGCACCACGAACTGCCTGGCGCCGATGGCCAAGGTCCTCAACGACGAGTTCGGCATCGTCAAGGGCCTCATGACCACGATCCACGCCTACACCGGCGACCAGAACCTGCACGACGGCCCGCACAAGGACCTGCGCCGCGCTCGCGCCGCGGCCCTCAACATCGTGCCGACCACGACCGGTGCGGCGAAGGCCGTCGCCCTCGTGCTGCCCGAGCTCAAGGGCAAGCTCGACGGCTACGCGCTGCGTGTGCCCGTGCCCACCGGCTCGGCGACCGACCTCACCTTCGAGGCGTCCCGCGAGACCACGGTCGAGGAGGTCAACGCCGCGGTCAAGGCCGCCGCCGAGGGCCCGCTCAAGGGCATCCTCGTCTACACCGAGGACCCGATCGTCTCCAAGGACATCGAGACCGACCCGGCGTCCTGCATCTTCGACGCCGGCCTCACCAAGGTCATCGGCAACCAGGTCAAGGTCGTCGGCTGGTACGACAACGAGTGGGGCTACTCCAACCGCCTCGCCGACCTCGTGACCCTCGTCGGCTCGTCGCTCTGAGCGCCGCCCACCGAGCGGACTGAGCCGACCCATGCAGTCGATCTCCGAGCTGGGCGACCTGCGCGGCAAGCGCGTCCTCGTCCGGTCAGACCTCAACGTGCCCCTCGACGGGCGCACCATCACCGACGACGGCCGGATCAAGGCGTCCGCGCCGACCATCAAGGCCCTGTCCGAGGCGGGCGCACGCGTCATCGTGTGCGCCCACCTCGGGCGCCCCAAGGGCGCGCCCGAGGACAGGTACTCCCTGGCCCCGGTCGCCGAGCGCCTCGGGCAGGTCCTCGGCCGCGACGTCACCTTCGCCACCGACACCGTGGGTGACAGCGCCCGTGCGGCCGTCGACGCCGCGCAGGACGGCGACGTCGTGCTGCTGGAGAACCTGCGGTTCAACGCGGGGGAGACGGCCAAGACCGACGAGGAGCGCGCGGAGTTCGCCGGTCAGCTGGCCGGTCTCGCCGACGTCTTCGTGTCCGACGGGTTCGGGGTGGTGCACCGCAAGCAGGCCAGCGTCTACGACGTGGCCCGCCTGCTGCCGTCCGCTGTCGGTGGCCTGGTCGAGACCGAGGTGGGCGTGCTCCAGCGCCTGACCCAGGACCCCGAGCGCCCGTATGCCGTGGTGCTCGGTGGCGCGAAGGTGTCCGACAAGCTCGGGGTCATCGACAACCTCCTGCAGACCGCCGACCGCCTGCTCATCGGCGGCGGCATGGTGTTCACGTTCTTCGCGGCCCAGGGCTACGAGGTCGGCAAGAGCCTGCTCGAGGCCGACCAGGTCGAGACGGTCAAGGGCTACCTCGACCAGGCCAAGGAGCGAGGTGTCGAGATCGTGCTCCCCGTCGACATCGTCGCCGCGACCGAGTTCTCGGCCGACGCCGAGCACGACGTGGTGCCGGCCGGCGCCATACCGGCCGACCGGATGGGCCTGGACATCGGCCCGGAGTCCGGGGTGCTGTTCGCCGAGAAGCTCGCCGACTGCCGCACCGTCTTCTGGAACGGCCCCATGGGGGCGTTCGAGATGGAGCCGTACGCCGCCGGCACGGCTGCCGTGGCCAAGGCCCTCGTCGAGGTGACCGCCCAGGGCGCCCTGACGGTCGTCGGCGGAGGCGACTCCGCTGCGGCCGTGCGGCAGCTGGGGTTCGCCGACGAGCAGTTCGGCCACATCTCCACCGGCGGTGGCGCGAGCCTGGAGTACCTCGAGGGCAAGCAGCTCCCGGGTCTCACGGTGCTCGACGAGACCCGCGCCTGACCACCGCACCACCCGCCCCACGACGTCCCCGGTGGGCCGGGCCCAGCGCCCGGCCCACCGTCACACCCCTAGGACCACCCCATGGCAGCCAAGACCTCCGGCCGCACGCCCCTGATGGCGGGCAACTGGAAGATGAACCTCGACCACCTGCAGGCGACCCACCTCGTGCAGAAGCTCGACTGGACCCTGCGCGACGGCCGCCACGACTTCGCCGCCGTCGAGGTGGTCGTGCTCCCGCCGTTCACGGACCTGCGCTCGGTGCAGACGCTCATCGACGGTGACCGCCTGCAGCTGCGGCACGGCGCCCAGGACCTGTCGGTCCACGACGCCGGTGCCTACACCGGTGAGGTCTCCGGCGCGTTCCTGGCCAAGCTGGGGTGCAGCTACGTCGTGGTCGGCCACAGCGAGCGGCGCGAGTACCACGCCGAGACCGACCAGGTCGTCAACGCCAAGGTCAAGGCTGCGTTCAAGCACGGGCTCGTCCCGATCTTCTGCGTGGGCGAAGGGCTCGAGGTCCGACAGGCAGGCGAGCACGTGCAGCACGTCCTGGCCCAGGTCGAGGCCGGGCTCGCGGGCGTCACCGCCGAGCAGGCCGCGACCTTGGTCGTCGCGTACGAGCCCGTGTGGGCGATCGGCACCGGTGAGGTCGCCACCCCCGAGGACGCCCAGGAGGTGTGTGCGGCCATCCGGACCAAGCTGGCCGAGCTCTACAGCGGCAGCCTCGCCGACAGCGTGCGGGTGCTGTACGGCGGTTCGGTCAAGGCGGCCAACGTCGCCGCGATCATGGAGCAGGAGGACGTCGACGGCGCCCTCGTCGGCGGTGCCTCGATCGTGCCGGAGGAGTTCTCCTCCATCTGTCGCTACCGCGACCACCACAAGACGGCCTGAGCCCGGCGCGGCCGGTTCTGGCCGGCGCGGCGAACAGGTATCCTGACCGCTGCTGCCGTTTCGGTGGCGGACTGTTGTCGACGAAGATGGGTGAACCGTGGAAGCCGTACGCATTGGCCTGCAGGTGCTGCTGGTCATCGGTGGTCTGTTCCTGACGCTGCTCATCCTGCTCCACAAGGGCAAGGGTGGCGGCATGTCCGACATGTTCGGCGGTGGCATGTCCACCTCGCTGGGCTCGTCGTCCGTGGCCGAGCGCAACCTCGACCGCTTCACCGTCGCGGTGGGCATCGTGTGGTTCGCGTGCATCGTCGGCATCGGTCTCATCGACCGCTTCTCCGCCTGACCCGAGAGGAAGTACTTCCAACATGGCAGGTGGCAACGCAATCCGCGGCAGCCGAGTCGGCGCCGGCCCGATGGGCGAGGCCGAGCGCGGCGACGCCGCTCCTCGCGTCTTCGTGTCCTACTGGTGCGCCAACGGCCACCAGACCCGTCCCAGCTTCGCCGAGGAGCCGGGCCTCGCGGTCCCCGAGACCTGGGACTGCCCGCGCTGCGGGTTCCCCGCCGGCCAGGACGAGGCCAACCCGCCCGCCCCGCCGAAGGTCGAGCCCTACAAGACGCACCTGGCCTACGTGAAGGAGCGCCGCTCCGACGCCGATGGCAAGGCGATCCTCGACGAGGCCCTGGCGACCCTGCGCGACCGCAAGCTGATCCAGTAGCACCCACCCCGCACCCGATGGCTGCGAGACTTGCCGGGGCGGACCCGGTCTGGGTGGAGCTCGCTCCGGGTGCCTCGGGTGTCGTGCCCGGCGCCGGCTCCGGAGGCGCGGCCTCCATGGGCGTCGACGAGCTTCTCCGGCGAGCGGTGGACGCAGCCGGTGACCCAGGCGCCGGACTGGCCCTGCTCGACGACCTCGGCGACGTTCCGCTTCCCGGGCACGGGCGCACAGCCGAGCTGTGGTCGCTGCTGGTCTCGCTCGCTGCTGTCGACCTCACCGTCGCCCGGGCGGTCGAGCCGCACCTCGACGCCCTCGCCATCCTCGACCAGGCGGGTGCGGGGGACTGCGCTGGTCCCGGGCAGTCCTGGGGCGTCTACGCCGCGCACGCGCCCGGGGTCCGGCTGGAGGCGGTGGCCGACGACACCGGCGCCTGGACGCTCACCGGCACCAAGCCCTGGTGCTCGCTGGCCCAGCACCTGACCCATGCCGTCGTGACCGCCCACACCTCGCCGACGGCCCGCCGCGCGTTCGCCGTCGACCTGCGTCACCCCGGGGTCACCCACGACGACCCGACCGGCTGGGTCTCCCGCGGCCTGCCCGAGCTCACCAGCGTGGCCACCCACTACGACGCCGTGCCGGCCCAGCCGGTGGGTGGGGACGAGTGGTACCTCGAGCGCCCGGGCTTCGCGTGGGGCGGCATGGGGGTCGCGGCCTGCTGGTACGGCGGGGCGGTCGGGATGGCCCGCACCCTCGCTGCGACAGCCGGTCGCCGGGCGCCCGACCAGGTCGCGCTCATGCACGTCGGGGCGGTCGACACCGGCCTGCACGCCGCCCGCGCGGTGCTGGCCGAGGCGGCTGCCGCGGTGGACGCCGGCAATGCCGACGGTGCCGCCGGTGCCCTGCTCGCGGCCCGCGTACGCGGCGTGGTCGCCTCGGTGGCCGAGGACGTCGCCACGCGCGTGGGCCACGCCCTCGGGCCGGGTCCACTGACCTCCGACGCCGCGCACGCCGCCCGCACCGCCGACCTGCAGGTCTACCTGCGCCAGCACCACGCCGAGCGTGACGAGGCGGCGCTCGGCGCGCAGGTGCTGGCAGCCGGCAGTGACCGACCGTGAGCGACCGACCGTGAGCGACCGACCGTGAGCGACCGACCGTGAGCGACGCCGCCAGCCGTCCGGACGGCGAGGCACCCGGCTTCGACCCGCACGCCGCGGGTACCCCGGAGGCGCAGTGGCTCCGCGCCCTGTGGACCCGCACCCGCGTCGGCGACCGGCAGCTGCTCGGCGCCTCGACGGGAGTCGTCGTGGTCGCGGCCCACCCGGACGACGAGACGCTGGCCGCTGCGGGCCTGCTCGCCGCCGCGGGACGGGCGGGGCTGCCCGCCACCGTCGTCGTCGCGACGTCGGGGGAGGCGTCGCACCCCGACTCCACGACCCACCGCCCGGACCAACTCGCCGTCCTGCGCGTGGAGGAGGTCCGGCAAGCTGTGGCGCGGGCACACCCCCGCGCCGACCTGGTGCTGCTCGCCCTGCCGGACAGCCAGCTCGCCGACCACGAGGACGAGCTGGAGCAGGCGCTGGCGCCCTTGGTCGGCCCGAGCACCCTGGTCGCCGCGCCGTGGCGCCGCGACGGGCACGCAGACCACGAGGCAACCGGGCGGGTCGCGGCTCGCGTCGCGTCCGGGGCCGGCGTCCGCCTGCTGGAGTACCCCGTGTGGCTGTGGCACTGGGGTGCCACCGCGGCCCTCGACAGCCTGGACGTGACGTGCCTCGACCTCGACCCCGAGCTGCAGCGGCTCAAGGCTGAGGCGCTGGCCTGCCACACGTCACAGACCGCGGCCCTGTCGCCGTCGCCGGGTGACGAGGCCCTGCTCACGCCCGAGTTCCTGGCCCGCTTCGCCCGCCCCTTCGAGGTGTTCCTGTCAGCCGTGCCGGCGGGCGGTGACGAGTCGCGTGGCCATGACGAGGTGTCAGACGGCAGCGAGGTGGCGCGGGGGAGTGACCACGACTTCGACGCGATGTTCGACGACGGCGACGACCCGTGGGGGTTCGAGAGCTCCTGGTACGAGCAGCGCAAGCGGGCTGTGACGATGTCGTGCCTGCCCACCGCGCGGCTGGGCCGGGTGCTCGAGGTGGGCTGCTCGACCGGCGTCCTCACCGCCGAGCTGGCGTCCCGGGCGACCTCGGTCGTGGCGACCGACCTCAGTGCCGAGGCGGTGGCGCGAGCCCGTCGACGGTTCGCCGACGTGCCCGGAGTGCAGGTGCTGCGGCTGCGTGCCCCGCAGCAGTGGCCGGAGGGCGAGTTCGACGTCGTCGTGCTGTCGGAGATCGGCTACTTCTGGCACGCCGACGAGCTCGACGAGGCCCTGCGCCGCGCCGTGGGGTGCCTTGCCCCGCACGGGGTCCTGGTCCTGTGCCACTGGCGCCACCCGGTGCAGGGCTGGCCCCTGGACGGGGACACCGTGCACCGAGTGGCTTCGGGGATCGTGGGTATGGAGACGGTCGTGAGCCATGTGGAGCAGGACTTCAGGGTCGACGTGCTGGCCCGACCCGGCTTCGCGTCGCCTGCGGCCGCGGAGGGGCTGGCGTGACGTCGGTCGAGCGCGTCGTCGTGGTGGTGCCCGCCCGTGACGAGGAACGGTTGCTGCCTGCCTGCCTGGACTCGATACGCGTGGCGAGGCATGCCCTCGCGCGGCGGCGACCCGAGCTCGGCGTCGAGGTGGTGGTCGTCCTCGACCGGTGCACGGACCGGTCGGCGCAGGTCGTGGCCGGGTACGGCGACGTGACCAGCCTCGTGTCCACCGCCGGCTGCGTCGGCGCCGCGCGGGCAGCCGGCGTCGCAGCCGCCCTCCCCGCGGGAGGTGACGACCGCCGGACCTGGCTCGCCAGCACCGACGCAGACACCGAGGTACCCGCCGACTGGCTGCTGGCCCAGGTCGGGCTTGCGGACGAGGGCCTGGACCTCGTCCTCGGCACCGTGGTGCCCTACGACCTCGAGACGCGGGTGCTCCGGGCCTGGTCCCAGCGGCACCACCTGGGGGAGGGGCACCCGCACGTCCACGGGGCGAACCTGGGCGTCCGGGCCAGCAGCTACCTCGCGGCTGGCGGGTTCGCCGCCGTGCCGCTGCACGAGGACGTCCTGCTGGCCGAGGCGGTCAAGGCGTCCGGCAGCGCGTGGGTGGCCACCGACGCCGTACGGGTGAGGACGGCGAGCCGCTGGCGTGGGCGGGTGAGTGGCGGGTTCGCGACGTACCTGCGTGAGCTGGCCTCCGAGGTGACTGACGTCGCGGCGCCCGGGGCGACGCAGTCTTTGAGCGGTTGACCCGGCCAGGACCGGGTCAACCGCTCAAACTCGCAGGGACGTGGCGCCTGGGACAGCCGATCGCGACGCGAGGTCAGGCGAGCTCGGACGCCGCGTCGGCGTCCAGCAGCCACAGCGTCTCCGCTCGTCCCTTGACCTGGGCGCACGAGGACTGCTCAGGCGGGGCGCCGGCCACGCCGAGGGCGACGGCGTGCGCCTTGTCAGCACCCGCCACGAGGAACCAGGTGCGCTCGGCGCGCGCGAGGGCCTCGAAGGTCAGGGTGATGCGGGTCGGCGGCGGCTTGGGGGAGTCGTGCACGGGTGCGACGGACACCCCCGAGACGAGCTGGTCGGGGTGGCCCGGGAAGAGCGAGGCGACGTGCCCGTCGGGCCCCACGCCCAGCAGCAGGACGTCGAACACCGGCGACGCGGCGCCCTCGTCCGACGCGGCCGCGAGCTCGTCGGCGTAGCGGCGCGCTGCAGCTGCGACGTCGTCGCCGTCCGGCCCGTCGGGGCCCGGGACCGAGTGCACCTTGGCCGGGTCGAGCGGTATGGCGTCGAGCAGCGCCTCACGGTTCTGCGTCTCGTTGCGCTCGGGGTCGCCCATGCGTAGGAAGCGCTCGTCGCCCCACCACACGTGCACCTGCGACCAGTCGACCGCGTCGCGCGCCGGGCTGGCGGCGACGGAGGCGAGGATGGCTGAGCCCATGGACCCACCGGTCAGGACCAGGTGCGCCTGGCCGCGGGCAGCCTGGGCGTCGACCAGGGCCGTGACGAGCCTGGCCCCCGACGCGTCGGAGAGCAGCTGCTTGGTGGCGTGCACCAGCACCACGGGCGCCGCGGTCACGAGCCGGACCCCTCCGTCGTGCCACTGCCCGCCGTCGCAGGAGCCTTCGGCTTCGACGACGACGCCCTGGACGCCGCCGCCTTCGACGAGGCCGCCTTGGACGAGGCGGCCTTCGACGACGCCTTGGACGGCGCAGCCTTCGACGAGGCGGCCTTCGCCTTCGACGTCGTCGAGGACCGGGCCGTCTTGGCGGCCTTCGGCGTCTCCGACTTCGCGGCACGTGCCGACTTGGCCTCGTCGAGCTTGCGGGCGGCAGCCTTCTTCACCGTGGTCGTCGTCCCCGGGGACTGCTCCGGGTCGGAGGCCGCCACCATGGCCGAGCTGCCCGCCTTGGGCTGCGCCCGGGCGATGCGTCGCGCCTCGGTCTCGGCCTCCTTGGGCGAGGGCGCATCGCCCTCGCGGACCGCCTCGCTCGCCGTAGGGCTCGAGCGCCCCACCCGGGCCAGGCCCTTGCGGATCGCCGCCTCGTAGATGTCGTCGGGGTCGAGCCGGCGCAGCTCGTCGGCCAGGCACTCGGCGGTAGCCCGGCGGGCCAGGGTGATCCGGCGCACGGGCTGCCCCGGCTGGGTCAGGGTGGCGACGGTGCCGTCGGGACGGACGAGGTCGACGGCGCCGCTGCGGCGCTCGAGGCGCACGCTGATCATGCCGGTGCCGGCGCGGCTGCGGGCGCGAGTCACCTTGCAGCGCAACGTCTCTGCGAGCCAGGCCGCGAGCAGGTCGGTCGAAGGCGAGTCGCTGCCACCGGTGACGGTGGCCTCGATGACCGGCTCGAACGGGCGCTGGTCCAGTGCGGCGGCCAGCAGGCCGCGCCACAGGGTGATGCGCGTCCACGCCAGGTCGGTGTCACCGTCGGCGTAGGTGTCGGCCCGGTTGAGCAACGACTTGCGGGGGTTCTTGGACTCGGCCGAGTCGGTGATGCGGCGCTGGGCCATCGAGCCGATCGGGTCCTTCGAGACGTTCACGGGTGCCTCGCTCGGCCACCACGCGACGACGGGGGAGTCGGGCAGCAGCAACGGGATGACGACGCTGCGCCCGTGCTCGGTGAGCGGGCCGTAGAGGCGGGCCACGACGACCTCGCTGGCGCCGGCGTCACCGCCGACCCTGATCTGGGCGTCGATGCGCGACGCGCCGCGCTTGTTGCCGATGACGACCGCGATGATGCGGCACGGGTGCTGCCGGCTCGCGTCGTTGGCCGCCTCGATCGCCTCGTCGGCCTCCTGCTCGTCGACGACGATGATGAGGGTGAGCACGCGACCGAGCGCCATCGCGCCGGTGTCCTGGCGGAGCGCGACCAGCTTCTTGCTGATCGCGACCGTCGAGGTGCTGGGCAGGTCGATGATCACCGGGGTCCCCGTTCAGTATCGGAGTGAGGCACGAGCGCGGGTCCCACGCTCTGCGTGGGCGAACTGGATGGGGTGGTCAAGGCATCCTCCAGACGCGGCCGTCGCGGCGCATCATCTCGTCGGCTGACTCGGGGCCCCAGCCTCCGGAGAGGTAGGGCTCGGGTGCGGTCTTCTGCTTCGCCCAGAACGCCTCGACCGGGTCGAGGATCTGCCAGGAGAGCTCGACCTCCTCGTGACGGGGGAACAGCGGCGGGTCGCCGAGCAGGACGTCGAGGATGAGGCGCTCGTAGGCCTCGGGGCTGGACTCCGTGAACGCGCGCCCGTAACCGAAGTCCATCGTCACGTCGCGCACCTCCATCTGCGCGCCGGGCACCTTGGCGCCGAAGCGCATGGTGATGCCCTCGTCCGGCTGCACGCGGATGACGATGGCGTTCTGCCCCAGCTCCTCGGTGGCCGTGTCGTTGAACGGCAGGTGCGGGGCCTTCTTGAACACCACGGCGATCTCGGTGACGCGCTTGCCGAGGCGCTTGCCGGTGCGCAGGTAGAACGGCACCCCGGCCCAGCGGCGCGAGTCGATCTCGAGCTTGACCGCGGCATACGTCTCGGTGCGCGAGTCCTTGGCGACGCCGTCCTCGTCGAGGTAGCCGATGACCTCCTCGCCGCCCTGCCAGCCCGGGGCGTACTGGCCGCGGGCGGTGGCCTTGGACAGGTCCTTGGGCAGGCGCACTGCCGACAGGACCTTCTCCTTCTCGGCCCGCAGGTGCTCCGCGGCGAAGGAGACGGGTTCCTCCATGGCGGTCAGCGCGAGGAGCTGCAGCAGGTGGTTCTGGATGACGTCGCGCGCGGCGCCGATGCCGTCGTAGTAGCCCGCGCGGCCACCGATGCCGATGTCCTCGGCCATGGTGATCTGCACGTGGTCGACGTAGTTGGCGTTCCAGACCGGCTCGAACAGCTGGTTGGCGAAGCGCAGGGCCAGCAGGTTCTGGACCGTCTCCTTGCCGAGGTAGTGGTCGATGCGGAACACCGAGTCGGCGGGGAAGACGCCCTCGACGATGTCGTTGAGCTCACGGGCGCTCTTGAGGTCGTGCCCGAACGGCTTCTCGATGACGACGCGACGCCACGAGTCGCCCTCGGGACGGCTCAGGCCCGAGCGCTCGAGCTGCTCGCAGACCGTGGAGAACGAGCCCGGCGGGATGGACAGGTAGAACGCCTGGTTGCCACCGGTGCCGCGCTCGTCCTCGAGCAGCTTGACCGTCTCGGCCAGCAGGTCGAAGGAGTTGGGGTCGTCGAACGTGCCCGGCACGAAACGGAAGCCCTCGGCCAGGTTGCGCCACACGCTCTCCCGGAACGGCGTGCGCGCGTGGGCCTTGACCGCGTCGTACACGATCTTGCCGAAGTCCTGGTCGGCCCAGTCGCGCCGGGCGAAGCCGACGAGCGAGAAGCCCGGCGGCAGCAGCCCTCGGTTGGCCAGGTCGTAGATCGCTGGCATGAGCTTCTTGCGGGCGAGGTCGCCGGTGACACCGAACAGGACCATGCCGCAGGGACCGGCGATGCGGGGGAGGCGCTTGTCACGCGGGTCGCGCAGGGGGTTGTTGTCCTGCGTCACGCGGGTGGGGCTCATGCACTGCCTTTCGCGTCCGTGCCCTCGGCGGCCGGGGCCGCGAGGGCCTCGCGCACCTGGGCCAGTCCGGCGTCGTGGTCGGTGAGGTGGAGCTGCAGGACCGGGCGGTGGTGCTCGGCCAGGACCTGCGCGTCGCCGGCGGCCTGGGCCGCGACGAAGTCGCCGAAGCTGAACTCCCGCCCCGGGACGGCGAGGTCCTCGTGGGGCGCGGTCGTGACCTGGAGGTAGACCCCGGTGGCCGGGCCACCCTTGTGGAACTGGCCGGTGGAGTGCAGGAACCGCGGCCCCCAGCCGAAGGTGACGGGGCGGTGGGTACGCCGCGCGAGCCCGGACCGCACGGACGCCAGGTCGGCGTCGGCGAGCCGGTCGAGGTAGGCCATGACCGCGACGTAGCCACGGTCGGTGTCGAGCTGTCCGAACAGCGCCTCGAGCGCCTGGGGGACCGTCGTGGCACCACCCAGCCAGTTGCCGCCGAGGGCGCGGATCTCCACCGCACCGTCGGTCGCCGCCGGGGCGTCGGAGGAGCCCATGCCCTGGTCGAGCAGGGTGCGTGCAGCCTTCTTGGCGCTCTCCACGTCGGGCTGGTCGAACGGGTTGATCCCGAGCAGCCTGCCGGCGGCCGCGGTCGCGACCTCCCACAGCAGCAGCTGGGCACCGAGCGGGCCGCTGACCGCGACCTCGGACCGGTCGGCGTGGACGACCTCGTCGGAGGACTCGGTGTCGTCGTCATCGCCGGTGAGGCGGACGACGCTCACGTCGGCGTCGGGCGAAGCTGCCTCGGGGTCGCTGGTCGAGCCGACCACCACGGGCAGGATGCCCGTGCCCTGCTTGCCGGTGCTCTCGGCGATGAGCTGCTCGGCCCAGTCGGGGAACCCGACGATGCCGGAGCCGTCGTCGACGAGGACGAGCTTGTCGCGCAGGGGGCTCGTGCCGGCCATGGCGGCACCCAGGCGCAGCCCGGGGTTGCCGTCGTCGTCGGCGCTGAGCACGTCGGCCACGGCCTCCGCGTCGTCGAGCAGCGCCTCGATGTCGGCGCCCGCCAGGCCGGAGGGGACGAGCCCGAAGGCGGTCAGGGCCGAGTAGCGCCCGCCGACGTTGGGGTCGGCGTTGATGACGCGGTAGCCACCGGCCCGCGACTCCTCGTCGAGGGGGCTGCCGGGGTCGGTGACCACGACGATGCGGGTCGTGGGGTCGATCCCCTTGTCCTCGAACGCCGCCCGGAAGGCGCGGCGCTGCGAGTCGGTCTCGACCGTGGAGCCGGACTTGCTTGACACGACCACGACCGTGCGCTCGAGGTCGACGATCGCGGAGCGCACCATGTCGGGCTGCGAGGAGTCGAGGACGACCAGGTCGACCCCGGCCGTCGCGCAGATGACCTCGGGCGCGAGCGAGGAGCCACCCATGCCGCAGAGCACGACCCGGTCGACGCCCTCGCCGCGCAGCTGGTCGCGCAGCGCGGCGATCTCACCGAGCAGCGGCCGTGACGTGCGGGCGAGGTTGACCCACGACAGGCGGATCGCCGACTCGGACTCGGCCTCCTCGCCCCACAGCGTCGCGTCCTGCGCGAACAGCTTGCTCGCGAACCGCGCCTCGACCAGCGCCGGGACGGCGGAGGCGATGGCGTCCGCGGCGGGGCCGGAGGCGACCACACCGAGTGCGCTCACTTGTCGCCCTGCTCCACGTCGGCGCGCGCGAGGTCCATGTCCTTCTGGGCCTCGTCGATCAGCTCGCCCCAGGCGACCTCGAACTTGTCGACGCCCTCGCGCTCGAGCTGCGAGGTGACCTCGGCGTAGGAGATGCCGAGCCCCTCCAGGGCGTCGAGCACCTCGGCGGCGTCAGCGTAGGCGCCCGTCACGGTGTCACGGGTGATGTCGGCGTGGTCGACGACCGCGTCGAGGGTCTTCTCCGGCATGGTGTTGACCGTGTGCGGGGCGACCAGCTCGGAGACGTAGAGGGTGTCGGAGTAGGCCGGGTCCTTGACACCGGTGGATGCCCACAGGGGACGCTGCACGTGGGCACCGTCGTCCTCGAGGTTCTTCCACCGCGGCGTCGAGAAGACCTCCTCGTAGGCCTGGTAGGCCAGGCGGGCGTTCGCGACGGCCGCGCGACCCTTGAGGGCCGTGGCCTCGTCGGTCCCGAGCTTGTCGAGCCGCTTGTCGACCTCGGTGTCCACGCGGGAGACGAAGAACGAGGCGACCGAGTGGATCGTCGACAGGTCCTTGCCCTTCTCGCGGGCCTGCTCCAGGCCGGTGAGGAAGGCGTTCATGACACCGCGGTAGCGGTCGAGGGAGAAGATCAGCGTGACGTTGACGCTGATGCCCTCGGCCAGCACCTGGGAGATGGCCGGGAGGCCCTCGACCGTGGCGGGGATCTTGATGAGGACGTTCGGGCGGTCGACGGCGTCGTGGAGCTTCTTGGCCTCCTCGACGGTCCGGCCGGTGTCCTTGGCCAGGCGGGGGTCGACCTCGATCGAGACCCGGCCGTCGACGCCGTGGGTCGACTCGTAGATCGGCATGAAGGCGTCACACGCGTTGCGGACGTCCTCGGTGGTGAGGTTGAAGACGACCTCGTCGACGGTCTTGCCCTCGGCGGCGAACCGGCGCAGGTCGGCGTCGTACCGGTCGCCCTTGGCGAGGGCGGCCTGGAAGATCGACGGGTTCGTGGTGACCCCGACGACCCCCTTCTCGATGAGCTCCTGCAGGTTGCCGGTCTCGACCCGCTCGCGCGAGAGGTCGTCGAGCCAGACGGAGACTCCCTGGTCGGCGAGGGCCTTGAGTGCGTTGTCAGTCACGTGAGTCACTTCCCTTTGGATGCAGCGCTCTTCGTGGCGGCGCTGCGCTTGGTCGTGGTGTCGGTCGCCTTGGTCGGCGAGACCGCGGCGCGGGGCCGGGTCTGGTTGACGGTGGGCGCCGCGCTGTGTCGCGCGGTGGCCCTGGCGTCCTTGAGGGAGTCCTTGGCGGCCTTGACGACGGCCTCCGGGGTGATGCCGAACTCCCGGTAGAGGGTCTTGTAGTCGGCCGAGGCGCCGAAGTGCTCGAGGCTCACGCTGCGGCCGGCGTCACCGACCAGGTCGTGCCAACCCATCGACACGGCGGCCTCGACGCTGACCCGGGCCCGGACCTCGGGCGGCAGGACGCGGTTCTGGTAGGCCTTGCCGGACTGCTCGAACCACTCGCGACACGGCATGGACACCACACGAGTGGCAACGCCCTGGCGCTCCAGAGATTCCCGCGCCTCGAGGGCGATCGCGACCTCGGAGCCGGTGGCGATGAGGATGACGTCCGGCGCGGACCGGCCGTCCTTGCCGCCGTCGATGAGGACGTAGGCGCCCTTGGCCGCGTTCGAAGCCTTCGCGTAGACGGTGCGGTCGAGCACGGGGACGTTCTGTCGGGTCAGGGCCAGCGCGGCGGGACGAGCGTTGCGCAGGACCTGGCCCCACACGGCCGCGGTCTCGTTGGCGTCCGCGGGACGGACGACGTCGAGGCCGGGTATGGCGCGCAGCGAGGCGAGGTGCTCCACCGGCTGGTGGGTGGGCCCGTCCTCGCCGAGGCCGATGCCGTCGTGCGTCCACACGTAGGTGACGGGCAGCTGCTGGATGGCCGCGAGCCGCACCGCGGGGCGCATGTAGTCGGAGAAGACGAGGAAGGTGCCGCCGTACGGGCGGGTGAGCCCCTCGAGCGCGATCCCGTTGAGGATCATGCCCATGCCGTTCTCGCGGATGCCGAAGTGGAGCGTGCGGCCGTAGGGGCCGCCCTTCCACTCGCGGGTCTGGCGGTTGCGCGGGATGAAGGACGGCTCGCCCTCCATCGTCGTGTTGTTGGACTCGGCGAGGTCGGCCGAGCCGCCCCACAGCTCCGGCATCACGTCGGCGAGTGCGGTGAGCACCTTGCCGGACGCGGCGCGGGTGGCCATGCCCTTCTCCGCGTCGGCCGGGAACGTGGGGAGGGCGGCGTCGATGCCGTCGGGCAGCTCGCCCGCGACGAGGCGGTCGAGCATGGCGGCGCGGTCCGCGTTGGCCTTGCGCCACGCGGCATACCGCTTGTCCCAGGCCTTGTGCGCCGCCTTGCCGCGCTTGGTCACCTGGCGGGCGTGCGCGAGGACCGGACGGTCGACCTCGAACGTCTTCGCGGGGTTGAAGCCGAGCAGCTCCTTGGTCGCCGCGATCTCCGCGTCGCCGAGGGCGGAGCCGTGCGACTTGCCGGTGTCCTGCTTGGTCGGGGCCGGCCAGGCGATGATCGTGTGCAGCTGCACCAGCGTGGGGCGGTTGCCCTTCTTGGACTTCTCGAGCGCCGCGTACAGCGCGTCGATGTTCTCGACGTAGGAGGCGCCGTCACCGTCGCCGCGCCAGTCGACGTCCACGACATCCCAGCCGTAGGCCCGGTATCGCGCCGCGACGTCCTCGGAGAACGAGATGTCGGTCTGGTCCTCGATGGAGATCTGGTTGGCGTCGTAGATGACGGTGAGGTTGCCGAGCTGCTGGTGGCCGGCGAGCGAGCTGGCCTCTGCCGACACGCCTTCCATGAGGTCGCCGTCGGAGGCGATGACCCAGATGTGGTGGTCGAAGGGGCTCTCGCCCGGCTTGGCCTCCGGGTCGAGCAGGCCACGCTGGCGGCGCTGCGCCATGGCCATGCCGACCGACGAGGCCAGGCCCGAACCCAGTGGCCCGGTGGTGATCTCGATGCCGGTGGTGTGGTGGACCTCGGGGTGCGCTGGGGTGATGGATCCCCACGTGCGCAACGCCTTCAGGTCCTTCAGCTCCATGCCGTAGCCGGACAGGAAGAGCTGGATGTACTGGGTCAGGCTCGAGTGGCCGGCCGACAGGACGAACCGGTCGCGGCCGAGCCAGGCGGCGTCACTGGGGTCGTGCGTCATCACCTGCTGGTAGAGCAGGTACGCCGCAGGCGCGAGGCTCATCGCGGTGCCGGGGTGGCCGTTGCCGACCTTCTGCACGGCGTCGGCGGCGAGCAGGCGAGCGGTGTCGACCGCGCGTACGTCGAGGTCGGTCCAGCCGGCCTTGCGGGCCACGGGCCGGCGAAGCGAGCTGCTGCGCTTCCTTGGGGGAGTGGCCTTGGCGGAACGGGATGCGGTGGGCACGGATGGTTCTCCTCACACTGAGCTGCAGGCGTCGCACGACAACGGGTCCGAGACTAGTCCTGAGCGTGAGCCGCGTCGCATCGAGTCCCGTCGGTCGGCACCCTCCGGCCGGGGATAGACTGGGCGCGCCCGCCAGCCCCCCAGCAGCACCCGCGAAGGACGCCGTGACCGCACTCGATCCGACTGCCCGGATCTCCGCGTCCCCCGCTCCGCCCCGGCGGCGCAAGGCCGCGGCCTACCTCGCCCTCACCAAGCCGCGCATCATCGAGCTGCTGCTCGTGACGACGGTGCCGGTGATGTTCCTGGCCCAGGGCGGCGCGCCCTCGCTGCTGCTCATCGTGGCGACGCTGGTCGGCGGAGCGCTCAGTGCCGGTGCGGCCAACACGTTCAACTGCGTCTACGACCGCGACATCGATGCGGAGATGCACCGCACGAGCAACCGTCCCATGGTGACCGGCGAGATCACGCCGCGCGAGGGACTGGTGTTCGGCGCCGTCCTGACCGTGGCCTCGACGGTCTGGTTCGCGCTGTTCGTCAACTGGCTGTCAGCCGCGCTGTCGTTGGGCGCGATCCTCATGTACGCCGTGGGCTACACCATGGTCCTCAAGCGCCGCACCGCCCAGAACATCGTCTGGGGCGGCGCCGCCGGTTGCATGCCGGTGTTGATCGGCTGGTCCGCGGTCGCGAACTCGCTGTCGTGGTCGGCCGTGATGCTCTTCCTCGTCATCTTCTTCTGGACGCCGCCGCACTACTGGCCGCTGTCGATGAAGTTCAAGGACGACTACGCCGCCGCGCACGTGCCGATGCTCCCGGTCGTGGAGCGGTTCGTCGTGGTGGCCAGGCAGATCGTCGCCTACTCGTGGGCCATGGTCGCCGCGTCGCTGGTGCTCGTGTGGGTCCACCCGATGGGCTGGCTCTACCTCGTCACCGCGGTCGTCACCGGTGCGATGTTCCTCGCCGAGGCACACCGCCTGCTGCGCGCAGCCAAGGCCGGCGAGGGTCCGAAGGTGCTGCGACCGATGCGGCTGTTCCACTTCTCCATCACCTACGTCGGGATCCTGTTCCTCGGCGTCGCGCTCGACCCGCTGTTCCACCTGCCGGTCGGCTGACCCGCGTCGTTGGGCAGGTCGCGCAGACCGCGCAGCGGGCTCCAGAACATCGCCAGGCAGGCGACCGCGTGGATGGCCGCCATGATCGCGATGGTGGGCCGCAGTCCCAGCCCGCTGCCCAGCCAGCCGGCGGCGAGCCCCGCCAGCGGCATGGTGCCGAGGTTGACCACCTGCGCGGTGGTGACCTGCCGGGCGACCATCGACTCGGGCACGTAGCGGTTGCGCCAGGCCCCGCGGATGACGTTGCCCGCGACCACCGCCGTGCCGACGAGCAGCTGGCCGAGGACGAACAGCACCAGCCCGGCTCCCCGGGTGGCCAGGGGGAGCAGCAGGGCGGTGGGCCCGGCGAGGACCTGCAGCCACACCAGTGCGCGGGCGCTGCCGAGGCGTGCGGAGACGCGGGTGGCGACCGCCGCACCGAGGAACCCGCCGAGGCTCCCGGTCGCCATGACGGCACCCACCGCCGCAGGGGCGAGGTGCAGCTCGCGCACCAGGAAGAGGACCAGCAGCGCGCCGTACCCGGTGAGCCCGAAGTTGGACACCCCGCCCAACACGGTGAAGAAGCGCAGCAGCCGGTCGCCGCGGATGTAGTCGACGCCCTCCCGGATGCGGGTGCGCAGCGGCGCGACCGCCGTGGCGTCGGTGTGCGGGGTCGGGGCCAGCCGCAGCCTGGCGAGGCAGACGGCCGAGACCAGGAAGCTCGCGGCGTCGACGGCCAGGCCCAGGGCCGCCGAGCCGAGCTGCGCCAACAGCCCACCCACCCCGGGTCCGGCGACCTGCATCGCCGACTCGGTGCCGAACAGCCGCGCGAACGCCTGCTCCTGCTGCGCGGGCGGTGCGACGTGCCTGACGAGCGCGGGGTACGCGGCGCGGAAGAAGACGGTGCACACACCGTTGCCGAGCGCGGCGAGGACCACGTGGGTGAGGGTGAGCCGGTCGAGGGTCCACGCCACGGGCACGCCGGCGAGGACCGCCGCGGYGGCGAGGTCGCTGGCGACCATGACCCGGCGGGCGGGCAGCCGGTCCACCCAGGCGCCCGCCGGCAGGCCGATGACCAGCCACGGCACCCACGCCGCGGCAGTGAGCAGCCCCATCCAGCCCGGGCCGGCGTCGAACGCGACGACGGCGAGCAGCGGCAGCAGGACCGAGGTGGTGGCGTTGCCGAGGACGCTGACACTCTCGCCGAACCAGAGCAGGCTGAAGTCCCGGTTGTGGCGCAGGGGGAGGGCTGCGGCAACCGGTGCGGGGCGGGTCGTCACGGCTGGGCCGGGAACCCTCGGGCGAAGACGAACACGGGTTCGCGCTCCTGCCCGTCGTCGGGCACCTCGCGCCGCGACCAGCGCACGAGCACGTCGACCAGCTCGACCGAGAGCTCGCCGAGCTCGGCAGGGGTGAGCCGCATCCAGTTCTGGGTGGCGAAGGCGGCCTCGTCCCACTCGGGGACGGAGGCGGCGTTGGCGTTCCACTCCCGGGTCCGCTCGAACTGCCGCTGCAGGGCCAGCGCCTCCGCGGCGTAGGCGGCCGTGACGGCTGCGGTGTCGTCGGCGAAGTCGGCGCGGGACCACCGGGTGCCGGGGTCGACCAGCCGCCACCAGCGCTCGCGGCGGTCCTTGGCCAGCTCGGGTGCCTCCTCGACGAGGCCTGCCTCGGCCAGGACCTTGAGGTGGTGGCTGGCGCTGCCGACCGCCTGGCCGGTGCGCTGGGCGAGTGCTGAGGCGGTCGACGGGCCGTCGACCTTCAGGGCGTCCATCATCCGGGCGCGGAACGGGTTGGCCATGGCGGACAGGGCCTTGGCCTCGGTGATGCGGCGCACGCCGTCACGTTCTGGTGGCATGCCGCAAGACTAGTTGTACAACCCCTATTGCACAAGAATCCTTGTGCAATAGGGGTTCAGCGTTGGCAGCCCACTGGCGTCTGCACGATGCCGGTGGCCGGCATGGCGGTCTCCACGGGGCTGGCCTGACCCCACTGGCTGCACTCGGCTGTCGGCTGCGCGGCCTGCCAGAACGCCCAGACGGCCACGAGCGCCAGCACGAGCCGCAGCGCCACCCGACGGTTGATGGTCCCCCTCATCGTCCCCATGGGCCGAGTATGCACCCGTGGGGGGTCGGTGGTGCAGGCCTTCAGGCCGCCGAGACGTGGGCGGCGGCACGCTGGCGCACGACCGCGCGGGTGAGGGCGACCACCAGCAGGGTGGCGAGCAGCATGTGCAGGACCACCACCGGCCAGGGCAGGCCGGTGAAGTACTGCGTGTAGCCCACGACACCCTGGGCGACGGTCACCGCAGCGACGGCGGCCCAGGCGCGGGCGGGCTCCGGCCGCGTACCGGTGAGGCGGGCAGCAACCCACACGGCCAGGACCAGGCCCACGAAGAGCATCACGGCGTCGGCGTGCAGCCAGGACACGGTACGGGGGTCGAAGCCGAACCGGGCCGGGTCCTTGGCGTCACCGGAGTGCGGCCCCGAACCGGTCACGACGGTGCCGAGGGCCAGCACCACCGCGCCCACCGCGGACGTGGCCCAGCCGAGCCGCTCGGCCAGCGGGTGGACCACCAGTGGCCGCGCGCCGGCGGGCTCCTGCGCGCGGAAGTAGAGGTAGGCAGCCGCCGCGACGAGCACCATCGACACCAGGAAGTGGGCGGCCACCGTCAGCGGGCTCAGGCCGGTGAGGACCGTGATCCCGCCGAGGACGGCCTGGACGGCGACCCCACCGAGGACGACAAAGGCGGGGACGAGCAGGTCGCGGCGCCGGCCGGCCCAGCGCCAGACCGCGACGACCGCCAGCAGGGCGGCGATGCTGACGACGCTGGTGAGGGTGCGGTTGCCGTACTCGATGTAGCGGTGGTAGCCCTCGGCCTGGTGGGGGACCGGCGTGAAGGAGCCCGGCACGCACTCCGGCCAGGTCGGGCACCCGAGACCGCTGCCGGTGAGCCGGACGAGGCCGCCGGTGACGACGATGAGCACCTCGACGACGAGGTTGGCGAGGAGGATGCGGGGGAGCCAGGTGGCGCTCGCTGTGGCCGCCACGGGGGTGGGGCGGGACGTCGAGACGGGTGCTGCGGTCACCCCCTGAGGGTACGTCTCAGGGGGAACCCCGAGGTGCGTGGGGGAGACACCCCATGGTGGGCCGGCCTCGTCGCTGCCTGACTGGTGGCATGACGCAGCGAGCATGGCCGGTGGCTGTCGTCGCGATGCTGTTCCTGGCCGCGACGCACCTCCACGGGGTCGTCCACGAATCGAGCGCGGCCGCCGTCGTGTCGGACCTGTTGACCGGCGTGCTGTGCCTGGGCGGGGCGGCCGCGGCCTGGGTGCTGAGGCCGGCCCAGCGCAGGGGCAGGCTCCTGCGACGAGCGTGGCTGGTGTGCCCGACGGCCCTGGGCGGCGCGGTCGTGCTGGTCCAGGTCGTGTGCGCCGGCGCACTGCAGGCTGAGCGGACGCCGGTGGCCGACTGGGGCGTCGAGGGCTGGGCGGGGTTCGGTGCCCGCGAGGGTGCCTGGCTGGTCGGTGGCGTCGCCCTGGTGGCGACGGTGGTGGGGTTCCGTCGGGAGCTGTCGGCTCAGTCGCTCCAGCGGAACAGGCGCCGGGCCAGCGCGGTGGCGAGCGCGCCCCACACGACCAGGACGGCCCAGTCCGAGAGGCTCACCGACCCGTGGACCAGCGCGACCCGCAGGCTGTCGCCGAGGGCCGCCGAGGGGAGGAGCGCCACGACCGGGGCAAACCGGTCCGGCAGCTCGCTCCCGGCGATCACGACGCCGCCGAGGGCGAGCAGGACCAGCCACACGAGGTTGGCGAGGGCGAGCACGCCCTCGGCCCGCAGCGTTCCGCCGAGCAGCAGGGCCAGGGCCACGAACGCCCACGTCCCCAGCAGCACCGACACCAGCGCAGCCGGCACCCCGGACCACGCCGGGTTCCAGCCGAGTGCGAGGCCTACCGCGCCGAGGACCACGAGCTGCAGGCCGATGACCGACAGGACCGCGGTGGCTTTCGCCGCGAGCAGCCCGGTGCGGCCCAGGGGCGAGACCCCGAGCAGCCGCAGCACGCCGTAGCGGCGGTCGAAACCCACGGAGATCGCCTGGCCGGTGAAGGCGGACGAGATCACGCACAGGGCCAGCACGCCGGGCACCACGAGGTCGACGCGTCGTCCGCTGCCCACCGAGATGCCGGTGGTCGACACGAGCCCGACGAGGACGGCTATGGGCAGGACGAGGGCCACGAGCAGCTGCTCGCCGTTGCGCAGGAGGGTGACGGCCTCGAACCGGGCCTGCGAGAGCACGCGGGCGCGGGCAGGGGCCGCGGCGGTGGCGGTGGTCATGCGACCGCCTTGCGGGTGAGGGCGAAGTAGCGGTCCTCGAGCCGCTGGCCGGCCGTGACCTCGTCGAGCGTGCCCTCGGCCACGACGCGACCCGCGGCCACGACGACGATGTGGTCGGCCAGGCGCTCGGCCTCCTCGAACGAGTGGGTCGTGAGGACCACGGCTGCGCCCGCGTCGGCGACCTCGCGGACGAGGTCCCAGACGTCGAGTCGGGCGTGCGGGTCGAGGCCGGCGCTCGGCTCGTCGAGGAAGGCGACCTCGGGCCGTCCGACGAGCGCGGCCGCGAGCGCGACCCGCTGGCGCTGGCCGCCGGACAGTCGGCGCACCGACGTCGCGCCGAAGGCGCCGATGCCCAGGCGGGCGACGAGCCCCTCCGGTCCCTCGAGGTCGGCCGGCGCGGCATACAGGGAACGGAGGTGGCGCAGCAGGGGCAGGGGGCGGGCGGAGTTGGGCAGGCCGCCGTCCTGAAGCATCACGCCGACGCGGGCGCGGTGGTCGGCAGCCGCGTGCCAGGGGTCGGTGCCGAGGACGCGCACCTCGCCGGAGTCAGGACGGCGCAGGCCCTCGCAGCACTCGACCATCGTCGTCTTGCCGGCGCCGTTGGGTCCCAGCACGGCGGTGACCCGGCCTGCGGACGCGGTCCACGTCGCTCCGTCGAGGGCGACGACGCCGCGGTAGCGCTTGGCGAGGCCCTGGACGACGACTGCTGGTGGCACGCCCCGAGTCTAGGCGCGACGCGCCCACCTCAGTGCCACGGGGCGCCGGTGAGGACTGGGCACCTGCCCCATGCCCGAGGGGGCCTCAGGAGCGCAGCCTCGACTGCAGCGCCCCACCCGGGGACGTCCCACCCGAGGAGAAGACATGAACCTCACCGCCCACCCCCTCACGGTCCTCGCCGAGCTGCAGTGGAAGCAGGAGAGCCTCGGCGGCGCCAACCTCGCGACGACCGCGAGCGCCCACACGCGGCACGCCACCAGAGGCAGCCACCCCTGGCGCAGGTTGGTCGTGCGCCTCTCCGCGCGGCGACTGCGGCACACGCCCCGCCCTGTCTGAGGGCCCGTCCGAGGGCCTGTCTGAGGCCCCCGCTCCGGAGCGCGCCGCCGAATAGGGCACCTGCCCCATGTGGGCAGGCACCTCAGGACCGCAGCGTGGAACCACACCACCAGAGCACGACCGTCGAAGGAGAGCACCATGAGCATCACCGCAGACCCGCTGTTCGTCACCGCAGAGGTCGACTACCGCCGCGAGAGGCTGGCCTCCGGGCTGCCCACCGCGCGGCGTGCCCGCCGACACCACGGCGCAGCCCTCGCGCTGCTCAGCCGAGCACCGCGGCTGCACCACCGCCACGGCGTGGCTCGCACCGCCTGACGTGGCGGCCACCGCGGCCCCCCGGACCCACCCCACGACGTCGGTGCCCTCCGACATAATCGCCGGTGTGGGTCTCGAGGCTGCCGGCAACGGCCTGTTCGTCGGCCGCGACGACGAGGTCGCGCGGCTCGTCGAGCTGCTCGGCGTAGGGGGGCCGGCCGCGTCGTCGTCCCGTCACGGCAGCGTCGTGCTGTCCGGCGACGCCGGCATCGGCAAGACGCGGCTGCTGTCCGAGGTGGTCGCCACCGCCCGCGCCTCGGGCTGGCTGGTCCTCGTCGGCCACTGCCTCGGCGAGACGGGCCAGTCCCTGCCCTACCTGCCCTTCAGCGAGCTCCTCGGCCGGCTCGAGGGCGCCCAGCCGGAAGCGGTCGACCGGCTCGTGGCTGCCCACCCGGGCGTGGCGCGCCTCGTACCCGGCCGCCGCGCCGAGCGCGCCGACGCACCCGAGCGCGACGAGCGTGCGGGGCGCCCCGAGCTGGGCGACGACGCTCCTCGGGGTGCGGCCGACCGGGGCGACCTCGTGGAGGCCGTGCACGCAGCCCTCGAGGACCTCGGCTCCCGCACCCCCGTGCTGATCGTGGTCGAGGACGTGCACTGGGCCGACCAGTCCTCCCGCGACCTGCTCACCCTCCTCTTCACCCGCGGCTTCACCTCAGCGGTCAGCGTCGTGGCCTCCTACCGCAGCGACGACCTGCACCGCAGGCACCCGCTGCGAGCCACCCTCGCCCACTGGTCGCGCCTCGGCGAGGTCGGGCGGCTCGACCTCGACCCGCTGCCCGACGCGGCCGTGCGCGAGCTGGTCCACGCCCTGCAGACCCGGCCGCTGCCCGAGCGCGACGTCCGTGCGGTCGTCCAGCGGGCCGAGGGCAACGCGTTCTTCGCCGAGGAGCTCGTGGCTGCGTCGTCACTGGGCCGGACCGCGGTCGCCGACGACCTCTCGCGCCTGCTCCTCGTGCGTTTCGACCAGCTCGGAGCCGCCGGCCAGCACGTGGTGCGCATGGCCTCGGCGGCCGGTCGCCACGTCTCGCACCGCGCCCTGGCTGCGGTCGCCGGGCTGGGCGAGGCGGAGCTCGACGCCGGCCTGCGCGACGCTGTGGAGCACCACGTACTGGTGCCCGGCGAGGGCGGCGGCTACGCCTTCCGGCACGCGCTGCTGGGCGAGACGGTCTACGACGACCTGTTGCCGGGGGAGCGCGTCCGGGCCCACGAGCGGTATGCCGCGGCGCTCGCGGAGGACCGTACCCTGGGCACGTGGGCCGACCTCGCCCGTCACGCGGAGGCGGCCGGCCTGCGCGACGTCGCCCGCGACGCCAGCATCCGCGCCGGCGGGTCGGCGCTGCGCATGGCGGGCCCCGAGGAGGCCTACCGCCACTTCAGCCGCGCGCTCGCGCTCGTGACCGAGGACGACCCCGCGGGCGAGCTCGACGCGGTGACGTTGCAGGCGGCGACCGCCGCCACGGCCGCCGGGCGCGCCCTCAAGGCCCTCGACCTGCTCGAGGAGCGGCTGGCCCGGCGTCCTGTCGACGCCGACCCCGCTGGTCGGGCCGAGCTCCTCGCGGCGCTCGCGACGACCGCCCGCATCACCGAGAGCACTCTCGACACCCTCGCGGCGACCAAGGAGGGCCTCGGCCTGCTCGACCTGGTCGCGGAAGGCCACCCGGTCGTGCGCGCCCAGCTGCTCGCCGCCCGGGTGCAGGCCCTGGCCGACCGCGGTCGCGACGAGGAGGCCCTGGCTGCCGTGCAGGAGGCGGTCGACGCCGCCCTCGCCACCCGGCAGCCGGCGCTCGCCGACGAGGTGAAGGTCGTCGCCGCCCGCATCACCGAGCGCGCGGGCGACCCCGACGGCTCCCGAGCGGCGCTCGAGGCCGTCATCGCCGCGTCGCACATGCCGGGCGACCCCGCGGAGGTCCGCGCCTACCACCACCTCGGCTGGCTCCACCACCGCGCCGGCCGCCTCGACGAGGCCGTCGACGTCTACCGCCGCGGCGTCGAGCGGGCGCGTGCCGGGGGCCGTCAGTGGGCCCCGTACGCCTTCGACGGCCGCCTGCTGGCCGGCATCGCGGCCTACGAGCGCGGCCGGTGGGACGAGGCCCTGGAGATCCTCGACGTGGCGGGTGAGATGCCGCCGGAGCCGGCCGCGTCGCTGCTGACCGGTGCCCGGATGTACGTCGCCGCGGGCCGCGGCGACGTTGCCGCGGTCGCCGGGTACGACGCGTCGCGGCCGTGGTGGGACAGCGAGGGGCTGGTCTCCCTCATCACGGGCAGCGCCGCGGTCGACCTCCACGGTCACGCGGGTGACCTCGACCATGCGGTTGAGGTCCACGACGAGGTCGTCGACGTGCTCACCCGGGTCTGGCACCCGTTCTTCCAGGGGCAGCTGCGGCTCGACACGCTGCTGCTGGGCCAGCTGGGCAGCCACGTCCAGAGGGTGCCGTCGGCCCAGCGCGCTGCCCTGCTGGTCCGCGGGGCCGAGCTCGAGGCCTCGACGCAGCAGGTCTGGGACCAGGCCGTGCAGCGCCCCGGCAACGACGGGCCCGAGTCGACGGCGTGGCTGGCCCGGTCGCGGGCGGAGGCCCTGCGCCTGCGCTGGCTCGGTGGCGAGGGCGTCGACCCCGGTGAGCTGGTGCTGCGGTGGGAGGAGGCGGTCGCGGCCTTCGACGCCTACGGCCACCCCTACGAGGCAGCCCGGTCCAGGGCCCGGCTCGGGGTCGCCCTCAAGTCGGCCGGTGACCCACGCGGCTCCGCCGAGCTGTCGACCGCGCTCGCCGTGGCCCAGCGGCTCGGCGCGGAACCCCTGCGGGCCGAGATCCGGGCCACCGGTGGAGCGCGACCCGCGGCACGCCCGACCTCACGGCGGGGGGAGGCCCTGACCGCACGCGAGGAGGAGATCCTGGCCCTGGTGGCGCTCGGGCGCAGCAACCGGCAGATCGGGACACAGCTGTTCATCAGCGCGAAGACGGCCAGCGTCCACGTCTCCAACATCCTCGCCAAGCTCGGGGTCGCCGGGCGCGGTGAGGCGGTCGCCGTCGCCCGCGAGCGGGGCCTGCTCCGCTGAAGGGGGCCGGGCCCGGCCGGGGTAAGGCTGGCCTTGCTTTCGCGCTGTCACCGCAATTACGTAACATTGGCGTTGTGAATATCGCTGTGGCCCCCCAGGTGCTCGAGTCGCGCACGCGCGACCGGGTGCTCAAGGTGACCAGCGAGCGGGGCCCGGTCACCGCCGCGACCCTCGCCGAAGAGCTCGGCCTCACGACCCCCGCCGTCCGCCGCCACCTCGAGAACCTCGAGGAGGCCGGCCTCATCGTCGAGCGCGAGCAGGCTCCGACCGGCGTCCACCGAGGCCGCGGCCGTCCCGCTCGGGCCTACGTCGTGAGCGACGCCGGCCACCAGGCCCTCGACTCCGACTACGACCACCTCGCCATGGAGGCGCTGCGCTTCCTGTCCGACGAGGCCGGCGACGGTGCGGTCCGGCGCTTCGCCGAGCAGCGTGTCGCGGACCTGGAGCAGCGGTACGCCGCGGAGCTCGCCGACGCTGGCACCTCACCGGCCGCCCGGGTCGACGCCCTCGTGGCCGCCCTGACCCGCGACGGGTTCGCCGCGTCAGCCCGCCCGGTGGGGGAGCAGGCGAGCCCGTCGCCGTTCACCGGCATCCAGCTGTGCCAGGGCCACTGCCCGGTCCAGGCCGCAGCCCGGGAATTTCCCCAGTTCTGTGACGCTGAGACTGATGCGTTCTCACGGCTGCTGGGCGTGCACGTCCAGCGCCTCGCCACGCTCGCCCACGGCGACCACGTGTGCACCACCTTCGTGCCGACCGGCGCGAGCCCACCGGCCGCGACCGGCACCCACCCCCCGAGCACCCCACCCGCCACCACCACCGCTGTCACACCAACAGAAGGGTCCACGCGATGACCACCCACATCGAGGAGCTGAACCCGGGTCTGAAGGACCTGGGCCGCTACGAGTACGGCTGGGCCGACAGCGACAGCGCCGGCGCCACGGCCAAGCGTGGCCTCAACGAGGACGTCGTGCGCGACATCTCCGGCCGCAAGAGCGAGCCCGAGTGGATGCGCGACCTGCGGCTGAAGTCGCTGCGCCTGTTCGGCAAGAAGCCCATGCCCAGCTGGGGCTCGGACCTCACCGGCATCGACTTCCAGAACATCAAGTACTTCGTGAAGTCGACGGAGAAGCAGGCCACCACGTGGGACGAGCTCCCCGAGGACATCAAGAACACCTACGACAAGCTCGGCATCCCCGAGGCGGAGAAGCAGCGCCTCGTCGCCGGCGTCGCGGCGCAGTACGAGTCGGAGGTCGTCTACCACCAGATCCGCGAGGACCTGGAGGAGAAGGGCGTCATCTTCGTCGACACCGACACCGGCCTGCGCGAGCACGAGGACCTGTTCCGCGAGTACTTCGCGTCGGTCATCCCCGCCGGTGACAACAAGTTCGCGGCGCTCAACACCGCGGTGTGGTCGGGTGGCTCGTTCATCTACGTCCCGCCGGGCGTCCACGTCGACATCCCGCTGCAGGCCTACTTCCGGATCAACACCGAGAACATGGGCCAGTTCGAGCGGACCCTGATCATCGCCGACGAGGGCTCCTCCGTGCACTACGTCGAGGGTTGCACCGCGCCGATCTACAAGTCCGACTCGCTGCACTCCGCGGTCGTCGAGATCGTGGTGAAGAAGAACGCCCGCGTCCGTTACACGACCATCCAGAACTGGTCCAACAACGTCTACAACCTCGTCACCAAGCGCGCGACCTGCGCCGAGGGCGCGACGATGGAGTGGATCGACGGCAACATCGGCTCCAAGGTGACGATGAAGTACCCGGCTGTCTTCCTCCTCGGCGAGCACGCCAAGGGCGAGACGCTGTCTATCGCCTTCGCGGGCGAGGGCCAGCACCAGGACGCCGGCGCCAAGATGGTGCACGCCGCCCCCAACACCTCCTCGACGATCGTGTCGAAGTCGGTGGCTCGCGGTGGCGGCCGCACCTCCTACCGCGGCCTGGTCCAGGTGCTCGAGGGTGCCCACGGCTCCCGCTCGAGCGTGGTCTGCGACGCGCTGCTGGTCGACACCATCAGCCGGTCCGACACCTACCCCTACGTCGACATCCGCGAGGACGAGGTGACGATGGGCCACGAGGCCACCGTCTCCAAGGTCTCCGAGGACCAGATGTTCTACCTCATGTCCCGCGGGATGACCGAGGAGGAGGCCATGGCCATGATCGTGCGCGGGTTCGTCGAGCCCATCGCGCGCGAGCTGCCCATGGAGTACGCCCTCGAGCTCAACCGCCTCATCGAGCTTCAGATGGAAGGAGCCGTCGGTTGACCTCCCCACGAAGTTCTTCCTCCACTCCGTTCCCCCAGATACTTCGCGAGGACCCCGTCAAATGAGCCTTCTGGCCGAGAAGAACCCTGCCCAGAGCGCCGCATCCCACACCGACTCCGCCGAGGCCTTCGTGCCCGACCAGTCGCGGGCCGAGCGCAGGACCTCGTACTCCGTGGCGGACTTCCCCGTCCCCGGTGGCCGTGAGGAGGAGTGGCGGTTCACCCCCGTCGACCGCCTCAAGGGCCTGTTCTCCGAGGAGGGCAGCACCGAGGGCGCCGTCAGCGTGACCACGCAGGCCCCCGACGGCGTCGTGGTGAGCGAGCTGGGGATGGACGACGAGCGCGTGGGCTCGGCCTACCGTCCGGCCGACCGCGCCGCGGTCACCGCGTGGGCGGGAGCCGAGCGCGCCCTCCATATCGGGATCCCCGCCGAGGCCGAGCTCGACGCGCCGGTCTACGTCCGCGTGGTCGGGCAGACCGGTCGCGACAACGCCCACCTCGTCGTCGACGCGGGCCGCCACAGCAAGGCCACCGTCGTCCTCGAGCACTCCGGCACCGGTGAGCACACCGCCGGCGTCGAGATCCGGGTCGGCGACGGCGCGGACCTGACCTTCGTGACCGTGCAGGAGTGGGACGACGACGCCATCCACGTCGCCCAGAACGACGCGCTCATCGGCCGCGACGCCCACCTGCGCCACATCACCGTCACGCTGGGCGGTGAGATCGTGCGGGTGTCCACCAACGCGCGGTACTCCGGTCCCGGTGGCTCGTTCGAGGGTCTGGGCGTCTACTTCGCCGACGCCGGACAGCACCAGGAGCACCGGCTCTTCGTCGACCACGAGGCGCCCCACTGCCACTCCAACGTCGAGTACAAGGGCGCCCTGCAGGGCGAGACCGCCCACACGGTCTGGGTCGGCGACGTGCTCATCCGCGCCAGCGCCGAGGGCACCGACACCTACGAGCTCAACCGCAACCTCATCCTCGACGACGGGGCCCGGGCCGACTCGATCCCCAACCTCGAGATCGAGACGGGCGAGATCGTCGGTGCCGGCCACGCCTCGGCGACCGGCCGCTTCGACGACGAGCAGCTGTTCTACCTGCAGGCGCGCGGCATCCCCGAGGACATCGCCCGTCGCCTGGTGGTCCGCGGGTTCTTCGCGAGTGTCGTGGCGCGGATCGGCGTGCCCGAGGTCTCCGAGCGGCTCATGGCCGCCATCGACGTCGAGCTCGGCGGCACGGCCGCTGCGGACGCCGACCTCGTCGAGGTCTCCTCGTGAGCGCAGCAGCAGAGCTCGTCCCCGACGAGGAGTTCGTGCGCGTCTGCCGGCTCGACGAGCTGCCGGAGGTCGGCGCGGCCGCGGCCGACATCAACGGCACGCTCGTGGCCCTCGTCCGGACCAAGGACGGCAGCGTCCACGCGGTCGACGACACCTGCAGCCACGCCAACGTCTCGCTGTCCGAGGGCGAGCTGGACGGCTGCACGCTGGAGTGCTGGCTGCACGGCTCGCGGTTCGACATCCGCACGGGAGAGCCGTCGGGCCCGCCCGCGATCGTCCCCATCAACGTGTACCCCGTGAAGATCGACGGCGACGACGTCTACGTCGCCACCACCCCCCAGAGCTTGGAGCGCTGAGCATGTCCACACTCGAGATCCGCAACCTTCAGGTCACCGTCGAGACGGAGAACGGCACCAAGGAGATCCTCCGCGGCGTCGACCTGACCGTGAAGTCCGGCGAGACCCACGCGATCATGGGCCCCAACGGCTCGGGCAAGTCGACCCTCGCGTACTCCATCGCCGGGCACCCGAAGTACACCGTCACCGGTGGCACCGTCACCCTCGACGGTGAGGACGTCCTCGCGATGAGCGTCGACGAGCGAGCCCGCGCGGGCCTGTTCCTGGCCATGCAGTACCCCGTCGAGGTCCCCGGCGTGACGGTGAGCAACTTCCTGCGCACCGCCAAGACCGCCGTCGACGGCGAGGCCCCCAAGCTGCGCACCTGGGTCAAGGACGTCAAGGCCGCCATGGGCGACCTGCGCATGGACCCCTCGTTCGCCGAGCGCAACGTCAACGAGGGCTTCTCCGGTGGCGAGAAGAAGCGTCACGAGATCCTCCAGATGGAGCTGCTCAAGCCCAAGGTGGCCGTCCTCGACGAGACCGACTCGGGCCTGGACGTCGACGCGCTGCGGATCGTGTCCGAGGGCGTCAACCGCGTCAAGGACAGCACCGACGTGGGCGTGCTGCTCATCACGCACTACACGCGCATCCTGCGCTACATCAAGCCCGACTTCGTGCACGTCTTCGTCGACGGCCGGATCGTCGAGGAGGGTGGCCCCGAGCTGGCCGACCGCCTCGAGTCCGAGGGCTACGACCGCTACGTCGGCGCCTCGGCCTGACGCGCCGACCGCGACCCTGAGACTGCGCGAGTCGACGACCAGGACCACCTCGATGGCCTCCACCACGTTCAGCGACGAGCAGCTGGCCCGCATCCGGGCCGGTTTCCCGATCCTGTCCCGGACCGTCCGTGACGGCCGCCCGCTGGTCTACCTCGACTCGGGCGCGACGTCGCAGCGGTATGCCGGGGCGCTGGATGCCGAGCGCGCGTTCAGCGAGGAGGTCAACGCGGCGGTCCACCGCGGCGCCCACCAGCTGAGCGAAGAGGCGACCGACCGCTACGAGGGCGCCCGGGCGACCGTCGCCGGGTTCGTCGGCGGGGCCACCGACGAGGTGGTGTTCACCAAGAACGCCACCGAGTCGCTCAACCTGGTCGCCTACGGCTTCTCGGGCTCGGTGGCCGGCGAGGCCAAGGACCCCCGCCTGGACCTCGGTCCGGGCGACGAGATCCTCATCACCGAGATGGAGCACCACGCCAACCTCGTGCCGTGGCAGGAGCTCGCGCGCCGCACCGGCGCGACGCTGCGCTGGGTCGGCGTCACCGACGACGGCAGGCTCGACCTCGAGGGAGCGCACGGGCCCGCGCTCGGCGAGCTGCTGACCGAGCGCACCAAGGTCTTCGCGTTCACCCACGTCTCCAACGTCCTGGGCACCGTCAACCCCGTCCGCCGCCTGTCCGAGGCCGCGCG
Organism: Pedococcus sp. 2YAF34; assembly: GCF_052114585.1. NCBI lineage: Bacteria > Bacillati > Actinomycetota > Actinomycetes > Micrococcales > Intrasporangiaceae > Pedococcus > Pedococcus sp. 2YAF34. The sequence goes on along the minus strand of NZ_JBFRFA010000011.1, from coordinate 32,055 downwards.
GGCGGTCGGTGCGCTGACCGTGCTCGACGCCTGCCAGTCGGCGCCCCACCTCGCCCTCGACGTCGCCGCCCTCGGGGTCGACTTCGCCGCGTTCTCGGGCCACAAGATGTACGGCCCGACCGGTGTGGGCGTCCTGTGGGGCCGGCACGAGCTGTTGGCGGCCATGCCGCCCTTCATCACCGGTGGCTCGATGATCGAGACGGTGCGGATGGAGGGCACGACGTACGCCGCCCCGCCGCAGCGCTTCGAAGCGGGGTCTCCGAACGCCGCGCAGGCCGTCGGCCTCGCCGCGGCCATCGACTGGCTGGGCGAGCTGGGCATGGACCGCCTGCACGCGCACGAGCTGGCCCTCACCGAGCGCCTGCTCGCCGGGCTCGCAGAACGCCCTTGGGTCCGCGTCGTCGGCCCGACCGACACGACCGACCGGGGGAGCGCGGTGGCGTTCGTCGTCGACGGCGTGCACGCGCACGACGTCGGCCAGGTGCTCGACGACCAGGGTGTCGAGGCGCGGGTCGGCCACCACTGCGCTTGGCCGCTGCACCGCCGCATGAGGGCGACGGCGACCACGCGAGCCAGCCTCGCGGCCTACACCACGCCGGCGGAGGTCGACGTCCTGCTGGACGCGCTCGACCGCGTGCCGGCCGTCTTCGGGGTGGCGAGCTGATGGACCTCTACCAGGAGCTCATCCTCGAGCACTCCAAGCGACCCCACCACGCCGGGCTGCGCCAGCCGTTCGGCGCGGAGGTGCACCACGTCAACCCCACCTGCGGCGACGAGGTCACCCTGCGCGTCGACGTCGAGGGGGAGGGGCTGGACGCCGTCGTCCGCGACGTGTCCTACGACGCCCTCGGCTGCTCCATCTCGACCGCGTCGACCAGCGTCCTCACCGACGAGGTCATCGGCCGCACCGTCCGCGAGGCCATGACCACCCACGAGGCGATGCGCGCCATGCTCACCTCCAAGGGCGAGGACGCCGGTGACGAGGACGTCCTCGGCGACGGGGTCGCGTTCGCCGGCGTCGCGAAGTACCCCGCCCGCGTCAAGTGTGCTCTGCTGGGATGGATGGCGTTCACGGACGCGTTGCACCAGGCAGGCATCGACACCACCAGCGAGTCCGGCACCACGGCCGCCACGAACACAGCACTGTGAAGGAAGTTGAGACGATGAGCGACACGACCACCGCCACCCCCAACGTCGCGGACGTCGAGGAGGCCATGCGCGACGTCGTCGACCCCGAGCTGGGCATCAACGTCGTCGACCTCGGCCTCGTCTACGGCATCACCGTCGACGCGCAGAAGCACGCCGTCCTCGACATGACGCTCACCTCGGCGGCCTGCCCGCTCACCGACGTCATCGAGGACCAGACCGCACAGGCCCTCGAGGGCCTCGTCGCGTCCTACCGCGTCAACTGGGTCTGGATGCCGCCGTGGGGCCCCGACAAGATCACCGACGACGGCCGCGAGCAGCTGCGCGCCCTCGGCTTCAACCTCTGATCGCACCTCGTCCTGAGCGCCGAGCACCACTGACCCGCGGCCGCCCGTGAGCACCCGCGTCGTCGAGGTGACCCCCGAGCGCCTCGACGGCTGGCTCCAGCGGTTCGCCGCGAACAACGCGGGTCCGTCTGCGCGCCAACGCATCTGCGCGCGTGAGGACTTCCCGCACGACCCCCTGGGGATCCTGCTGCTGCGTCGCGGCGGGTATGCCGTGGGGCTGGCCCGCGGGGCCGCGTTCACCGCGTCGAAAGTCGGCACCCGGCACGTCCAGTCACGCACGGCGGCCGGTGGCTGGTCGCAGCAGCGGTTCGCCCGGCGGCGCGGCAACCAGGCCGACGAGCTCGTCCGCGCGGTCAGCGAGCACACCCTGCGCATCCTCCCGGCCGGTTCGGTCGACGGCCTGGTGGTCGGTGGCGACCGGGCCCTGGTCCGGGCCGTCCTCGACGACCCGCGCCTGGCCCACCTCGACGCGCTACCACGGCGCGAGCTCTACGACCTGCCCGACCCCCGGCGTGCCGTGCTCGAGGAGGCCCTTCGACGGGCCCGGGCCGTCCGCGTCACGATCGAGGACGTCGACGCAGGTCAGGGCTGAGGTCGGCTACACGTGGTGCTGGGCGATGTTGACCACGGTCCCCCCGGGCGCGCGGACGAAGAACCGTCGCACCCCCCACTCCTCGGTGACGAGGGGATGGACGACCTCGATGCCGGCCGCCTGCACCTGAGCCCACGCCTCGTCGACGTTGTCCACCTTGACCGTGACCGCCGAGTCCTCCGGTGCCGTCGCGTCCCTGGTGACGAGCTGCACGTGGGCGCCCGTCGCGGGGTCCGTCAGCCGCGCGACCCAACCGAGGTTCATCTCCTCGGTCGACAGGCCGAGGACGCCGGACCAGAAGGCCTTGGCCTCCTCGATGTCGGGGACGGTCAGGTTCGTGGTCACGCCCATGACGCGCATACGGCCTCCCGGTGCTCTTCCGTCGGTCCTCGAGGGGTGGTGGCTACTCGACGTTGGCGACGCTGAAGGTGTCGCAGTCGTTGAGGTTGCCGCTGCGGTAGCCGGTGGTGAACCACTTCTGACGGGCTGAGGCCGACCCGTGGGTCCACGACTCGGGGTTCACCTGGCCCTGGGTCTTCTGCTGGATGCGGTCGTCGCCGACCGATGCCGCGGCGGACAGCGCGTCGTCGATGTCCTTCTGGGAGAGCGGCTTGAGGAACGTCGTGCCCTGCGCGTCCTTGGTCTGCGTCGCGTGGTGGGCCCACACGCCACCGAGGCAGTCGGCCTGGAGCTCGACCCGCACGCCGCCGCTCTGGGCTCCCTGGGGGTCCTGCTGCGCCCGGTCGAGGAGGCCCAGGATGTCCTGGATGTGGTGGCCGTACTCGTGCGCCACCACGTACTCCTGGGCAAGGGGTCCGCCGCTGGAGCCGAACTGCTGCGTGAGGATCTGGAAGAAGCTGGCGTCGATGTAGACCTTCTTGTCGAGCGGGCAGTAGAACGGCCCCACCTGGTTGGAGGCGGTGCCGCAGGCCGAGCGGGTGGAGCCGCTGTAGAGGATGGTCTTGGCCGGCGTGTAGCGGCGCTGGTAGCGGGGGAGCTCATCACCCCAGAAGGCCTGGACGGAGTTGACCGTGGCGATGACGCGGCAGGTGTCGTCGCGGTTGGCGTCGGCGCCGGACTTGCACTGGGCGAACGCGTTGGGGTCGGTGCTGCCGCCGGGCTCGACCTGACCGGTGCCGCCGGTGCCGGGGTCGGTGCCGGTGCCACCGGGCAGGGACCCCGGGTTGATGCCGAAGACCAGGGCGATGATCAGCAGGATGATCCCGCCGATGCCGCCGCCGACGACCATGCCGCCGGGACCGCCACCGCTGCCGCCGGAACCCACCTGTGAGGTGTCCAGCTGCACGTTGTCGTTGAAGCTCATGTGCCCTCCACGGCATCGGGCGTGCACTCGGGGTCGAGCGACGTCGGTAGACTAGTGATCTCAGCCGCTGAGCGGCGCCCGCGCAACCTGTGCAGGGTGAGCCGCCGGACCGAGCGGTCGGACCGTCCCGGCACCGGCGCCCGGAGTCCGACCCCGCCGGGGCTGGGCGACCTGGGACACCGGAACGTCCCGCCTGCACGCCGAAACCTGAACCATGTCTGGAGTACCTCTGTGATCGCCGCCAGTGGGATCGAGCTGCGCGCTGGCTCCCGCCTCCTCCTCGACGGCGCCACCTTCCGGATCGCGCCCGGCGACCGGGTCGGCCTCGTCGGCCGCAACGGTGCCGGCAAGACGACCCTGACCAAGGTGCTGGCCGGTGAGGCGCAGCCGGCCGCCGGCCAGGTCACCTCCAACGGTGAGGTGGGCTACCTGCCGCAGGACCCCCGTACCGGCGACCTGCACGTGCTCGCCCGTGACCGCATCCTGTCCGCGCGCGGGCTCGACCGGATCATCCGGCAGATGCGCGAGGCCGAGGGCGCCATGGCCAGCGCCGACGACGAGACCCGCGACAAGGCCATGCGCCGCTACTCCCGGCTCGAGGGCGAGTTCACGGCCAACGGCGGGTATGCCGCGGAGTCCGAGGCCGCGACGATCGCCAGCGCCCTGGCCCTCGACGAGCGCATCCTCGGCCAGCCGCTGGCCACCCTGTCCGGCGGCCAGCGACGCCGGGTGGAGCTCTCGCGCATCCTCTTCTCCGGCGCCCAGACGCTGCTGCTCGACGAGCCGACCAACCACCTCGATGCCGACTCCATCGCCTGGCTGCGCGACTACCTCAAGGGCTACCAGGGCGGCCTGGTGGTCATCAGCCACGACGTCCAGCTGCTCGACGCCGTCGTGACCCGCGTCTTCCACCTCGACGCCAACCGCGGTGAGCTGGACCTCTACAACGTGGGATGGAAGCCCTACCTCCAGCAGCGTGAGACCGACGAGCGGGCCCGCAAGCGCGAGTACGCCAACGCCACCAAGAAGGCCGCCGCCCTCATGGAGCAGGCGGAGAAGATGCGCGCCAAGGCGACCAAGGCCGTGGCCGCGCAGAACATGATCAAGCGCGCCGAGCGGATGCTGGCCAGCGTCGAGGGGGAGCGCACCTCCGACAAGGTGGCCAAGCTGCGCTTCCCGGACCCGGCACCCTGCGGGCGCACGCCGCTGCGGGCGTCGGGGCTGTCCCGCTCCTACGGCAGCCTCGAGATCTTCACCGACGTGGACCTCGCCATCGACCGCGGTTCACGGGTCGTCGTGCTCGGCCTCAACGGTGCCGGCAAGACCACCTTGCTGCGGATGCTCGCCGGGGTCGACGCCCCCGACACCGGCGAGGTCGAGCCTGGCCACGGCCTCAAGCTCGGCTACTACGCGCAGGAGCACGAGAACCTCGATGTATCCCGCTCGGTGCTGGCCAACATGAAGTCTGCCGCTCCGGACTCCTTCGGCGAGACCGAGGTGCGCAAGGTGCTCGGCTCGTTCCTGTTCAGCGGGGACGACGTCGACAAGCCGGCCAAGGTGCTCTCGGGCGGCGAGAAGACCCGCTTGTCGCTGGCGATGCTCGTGGTGTCCGAGGCCAACGTGCTGCTCCTCGACGAGCCGACCAACAACCTCGACCCGGCCTCGCGGGAGGAGATCCTGGGAGCGCTGCGGACCTACAAGGGCGCTGTGGTCCTCGTGACCCACGACGAGGGCGCCGTCGAGGCCCTCGAGCCCGAGCGGATCCTGCTGCTGCCCGATGGCATCGAGGACCACTGGGGCCAGGACTACCTCGACCTCATCTCGCTCGCCTGACCGGGCCGGCGACGCTGGGGCGGCGAACTCCCACCGGTCCGGTGGGGGATGGGGTCGGATAATGGACGGTTATGCAATCCATAACTGAGTTGTCACAATGGACGGGTGACGCAGACCCCTACCCGTCCACAGCGCCAGACCGGCAAGGCCACCGGCGCCTGGGCCGACGGTGACCGCACCCCGCTGAACGCCAACGAGGAGTTCAAGGCGGCCGACGACGGCCTCAACGTCCGCGCCCGGATCGAGGAGGTCTACGCCCGCGAGGGGTTCGCCTCCATCCCAGGGGAGGACCTGCGTGGCCGGATGCGGTGGTGGGGCCTGTACACCCAGCGCAAGCCCGGCATCGACGGCGGCAAGACGGCCACGCTCGACCCCGCCGACCTCGACGACGAGCACTTCATGCTTCGCGTCCGCAGCGACGGCGGCGCCCTCACCGGTGAGCAGCTGCGCACGGTGGCCACGATCAGCACCGAGTTCGCTCGCGACACCGCTGACATCACCGACCGCCAGAACATCCAGCTGCACTGGATCCGCATCCAGGACGTGCCGGAGATCTGGTCGCGCCTCGAGGCCGTGGGCCTCACCACGGCCGAGGCCTGCGGCGACACCCCACGCGTGATCCTCGGCTCCCCCGTCGCCGGCATCGCCGCCGACGAGGTGCTCGACGGGTCGCCTGCCGTCCGCGAGATCCTCGAGCGCTACATCGGCAGCCCTGAGTTCTCCAACCTGCCGCGCAAGTTCAAGACGGCCATCTCCGGCTCGCCCAGCCTCGACGTCGCCCACGAGGTCAACGACATCTCGTTCGTCGGCGTCGAGCACCCCGAGCACGGCCCCGGCTTCGACCTCTGGGTCGGCGGCGGCCTCTCGACCAACCCGATGTTCGCGCAGCGGCTCGGCGCCTGGGTGCCGCTGGAGGAGGTTGCCGACGTCTGGAAAGGCGTCGTCTCGATCTTCCGTGACCACGGCTACCGCCGCCTGCGCAACCGCGCACGGCTGAAGTTCCTCATGGCCGACTGGGGCCCCGAACGGTTCCGCGAGGTGCTCGAGGACGACTACCTCGGGCGCAAGCTCCTCGACGGCCCTGCGCCCCTGCCGCCCTCGCGGCACCGGCGCGACCACATCGGCGTCCACGCGCAGAAGGACGGCAACGTCTGGGTCGGCGTCGCCCCTGTCGCCGGCCGCGTGAGCGGCACCACCCTGTACGCCGTCGCGGAGCTCGCCGAGCGCCACGGGTCCGGCCGAGTGCGCCTCACGGCCCACCAGAAGCTGCTCGTCCTCGACGTGCCGCCGGAGAACGCCGACGCGCTGCAGGCGGGCCTCGACGGGCTCGGCCTCCCGGCGAACCCGAGCGAGTGGCGCCGGGGCCTCATGGCGTGCACCGGTATCGAGTTCTGCAAGCTCGCCCTCGTCGAGACCAAGGCCCGCGGCGGCACGGTCATCGCCGAGATGGAGCGCAGGCTCCCTGACTTCGACGTGCCGTTCTCCATCCATGTCAACGGCTGCCCGAACTCCTGCGCCCGCACGCAGGTCGCCGACGTCGGCCTCAAGGGCATGGTGCAGACCGACGACGACGGCAACCTCGTGGAGATCTTCCAGGTGCACCTCGGCGGCGGTCTCGGCACCGAGCCACAGCTCGCCCGCAAGACCCGGGCCCTCAAGGTCCGCGCCGTTGACCTGCCCGACTACGTCGAGCGGATCGCGGGCCGGTTCCTCGAGCAGCGGCAGGACGGCGAGTCCTTCGCGCACTGGGCGCACCGAGCCGAGGAGGACGACCTGCGATGAGCGACAGCCCGCGCGGCAGCGTCATCTACTACTGCCCCTTCTGCGCCGAGGAGGACCTGCGCCCCGTCGAGGAGCCGCGGGGAGCCTGGCGCTGCAACGCCTGCGCCCGCGTCTTCACCGTCCAGATGGTCTCGCTCGACACCACCCGCATCCCCGGGCGCGTCCGCGAGGAGGCCGACCTCGAAGCCCACCGAGGAGGAGGTTCGTCATGACCGCCACCACCACCCACGTCGGCCGGGCCCGCGGTGGCAGCGCCGCCAGGGACGCCCACGAGCTGCAGGAGCTCGCAGCCGAGGCCGAGGAGCGGTTCGAGGCCCTCGAGGCCGACGGCGCGCACGCCTCGTACGAGGAGCGTGTCGAGCTGTCGCGCGACGTGCTGCACTGGGGTGCCGAGACGTTCGGCGACCGCCTCACCGTGGCCTCCTCGATGGGCGACGAGGTGCTGGTGCACCTCGTCGGCACCACCGTCCCCGGCGCCGACGTGTTCTTCCTCGACACCGGCTACCACTTCGCCGAGACGCTCGGGACGCGCGACGCCTACCAGGCCATGCTGCCTCTCCGGATCCGCACGATCCTGCCGCTGCTCACGGTGCCGCAGCAGGACGAGCGGCACGGCGCCAGGCTGCACGACCGCGACCCCAACGCCTGCTGCGCCATGCGCAAGGTAGAGCCGCTCAACCGCGCGCTGTCGACCCACGACGCCTGGGTGACCGGCATGCGACGGGTGGACGCGCCGACGCGCACCGACATCGGCCTCGTCGGCTGGGACGCCGCCCGGGCAATGGTGAAGCTCAACCCCATTGCGGCGTGGACCGACGAGGACGTCGACCGCTACGTCGAGGAGCACGGGGTCTTCCTCAACCCGTTGCGCCAGGAGGGGTACGCGTCGATCGGCTGCGCACCCTGCACCCGCCCCGTCGCGGAGGGCGAGGACCCCAGGGCCGGCCGCTGGGCCGGCAAGGACAAGACCGAATGCGGGTTGCACACATGACGACGACTGCCGCGCGGGCGCTGCCCGCCCAGTACACCCTCGACCACCTGGACCACCTCGAGTCCGAGGCGGTCCACATCTTCCGCGAGGTCGCCGGCGAGTTCGAGCGCCCGGTCATCCTGTTCTCCGGCGGCAAGGACTCGGTGGTCATGGTGCACCTGGCGCTGAAGGCGTTCGCGCCCGCGCCGCTGCCCTTCTCGCTGCTGCACGTCGACACCGGGCACAACTTCCCCGAGGTGCTCCGGTACCGCGACGAGACGGTCGAGCGCCTCGGCGTGCGCCTCGTGGTGGCCCACGTCCAGGACTACATCGACGACGGGCGGCTGCGTGAGCGCGCCGACGGCACCCGCAACCCGCTGCAGACGGTGCCGCTGCTCGACGCCATCGAGGGCAACCGGTTCGACGCGGTCTTCGGCGGTGGCCGGCGCGACGAGGAGAAGGCCCGCGCCAAGGAGCGCGTCTTCAGCCTCCGCGACTCGTTCGGCGCCTGGGACCCCCGGCGCCAGCGCCCCGAGCTCTGGGACCTCTACAACGGCAAGCACGCCCCGGGCGAGCACGTGCGGGTCTTCCCGCTCTCCAACTGGACCGAGCTCGACGTGTGGCGCTACATCGAGCGCGAGGGCATCGACCTGCCCGACCTCTACTACGCGCACGAGCGCGAGGTGTTCTCGCGTGACGGCATGTGGCTGTCGGCAGGGGAGTGGGGCGGTCCCAAGTCGTCCGAGCAGGTGGAGACGCGCCAGGTCCGCTACCGCACCGTCGGCGACATGAGCTGCACCGGCGCTGTCGACTCCGACGCCACCGACGCCGCGGGCGTGATCCTCGAGCTCGCCGGCTCCCGCCTCACCGAGCGCGGCGCCACCCGGGCCGATGACCGCATGTCCGAGGCCGCCATGGAGGACCGCAAGAAGCAGGGGTACTTCTGATGACGACCACGGCCGACCGCAAGCCCCGCACCACCGAGGCCGCGGTGCCGCCGGCTGCCCGGCACGACCTGCTTCGGCTCGCCACCGCCGGGTCCGTGGACGACGGCAAGTCGACGCTCGTCGGCCGCCTCCTCTACGACACCAAGTCGGTGCTGGCCGACCAGCTCGACGCCGTGGAGCGGGTCAGCCGAGAGCGGGGGCTCGACGCCGCCGACCTGGCGCTGCTCACCGACGGCCTGCGGGCCGAGCGCGAGCAGGGCATCACCATCGACGTCGCCTACCGCTACTTCTCCACGGCGACGCGCTCCTACGTCCTCGCCGACACCCCGGGCCACGTCCAGTACACGCGCAACATGGTGACCGGTGCGTCGACGGCCGAGCTGGCGCTCATCCTCATCGACGCCCGGCACGGGGTCGTCGAGCAGACCCGTCGCCACCTCGCCGTCACCGGGCTGCTGGGTGTGCGGCACATCGCGGTCGCCGTCAACAAGATGGACCTCGTCGACTGGGACCAGGAGCGGTTCGACTCCATCGTCGCCGAGTTCGCCCGGCACGCAACGCGTTTCGGCATCGAGGACGTCGCCGCCGTACCCGTGTCCGCACTGTTCGGCGACAACGTCGTCGACCGCTCGGACCGGGCGCCGTGGTACACCGGGCCCACCCTCCTCGAGCACCTGGAGGCGGTGCCGGTGGGCACCGACCCGTCGGAGCAGCCGCTGCGCGTGCCGGTGCAGTACGTCATCAGGCCCCAGCGTGGTGAGCGCCGCGACTACCGCGGCTACGCCGGACGGCTGGCGAGCGGGGTGGTCCGGCCCGGTGACGAGGTCGTCGTGCTGCCCGGGGGCCAGCGCAGCCGGGTCGAAGGCATCGACCGCTCCGGTCCCGACGGCAGGCTCGAGGAGCTCGAAGTCGCGTTCGCCCCGCAGTCGGTGGTGCTGCGGCTCACCGATGACGTCGACGTCTCGCGTGGCGACCTCATCGCGGCCGCCGGCGACCCCGGGCTGGTCACCCGGTCGCTGTCGGGCACCATCGCCGTGGTCGACGAACGGCCCGTGCGTCAGCGTGACCGCGTGCTGCTGCGCGTGGGCACCCGCACCGTGCGCGCCATCGTCGACGACGTCGTCGACCAGCTCGACATCGAGACCATGGAGCAGCGGACCGCCCCGGACGGCTTGGCACTCAACGCCATCGGCCGGGTGCGGATCCGGCTGGCCGAGGACGTGGCCATCGACGACTACCGTTCGCTGCGACGTACCGGGGCGTTCCTGCTCATCGACGAGAACGACGGGTCGACCCTCGCGGCGGGGATGGCCGACGCGCCGGACCGCAGCGTCGGCGAGGGCATCTGATGGGCGTCCCCAGCTACCCGCTGACCCTCGACCTGACCGGGCGTCGGGTGGTCGTCGTGGGCGGTGGCCCGGTCGCCGCGCGACGTGCACGCGGACTGGTGGAGGCCGGTGGGGCGGTCGAGCTCATCGCGCCGTGGGTGTGCGAGGACGTCGCTGCCCAGGTCGCAGACGGTGGGATCACCTGGCACGAGCGGGAGTTCGTCGCCGGCGACTTGGTGCTCCCGGACCCTGCCTGGCTCGTCCACACCGCGACCGGCGACCCGCACGTCGACGCCCAGGTCGCAGCGGAGGCCGATGCCGCCCGTGTCTGGTGCGTCCGCGCCGACGACGCCTCCGTCTCCTCGGCATGGACGCCCGCAGTGGCGAGGGGACGCACGGGACACGCCAGTGAGGGCCTCAGCGTGGCGGTGACTGCCGGTGGCGACCCGCGCCGTGCCACCGCGGTGCGCGACGCGGTGCTGGCCGCGCTCGACAGCGGCACCCTGCCGGTACGCCGCGTGCGCGGGACGGCGCCGCCGTCCGACAGGGCCGGGGGCGAGCAGCCCGCCGTCGGGCGGGTCGCGCTGGTGGGCGGGGGGCCCGGCGCGGAGGACCTCATCACCGTCCGTGGGCGGGCACTGCTCGCCGCGGCCGACGTGGTGGTGACCGACCGGCTCGGGCCGCGGTCGCTCCTCACGACCCTGGGCGCGGACGTCGAGGTCGTCGACGTCGGCAAGACCCCCGGCAACCACCCGGTCAGCCAGGACCGGATCAACGAGCTGCTCGTGCACCACGCGTCCCTCGGGAAGCGCGTCGTCCGGCTCAAGGGCGGCGACCCGTTCGTCCTCGGGCGAGGGGGTGAGGAGGCTCTGCACTGCGCCGAGCACGGGATCCCCGTCGAGGTGGTCCCCGGGGTCACCTCCGCGGTGTCCGTGCCCGCCGCTGCCGGCATCCCCGTGACCCACCGGGGCATCACCGCCTCGTTCGTCGTCGCCTCGGCCCACGACGGTGCCGACGCGGTCCTTCGTGCCGCGTCCGACGCGGCCCCGGACGCCACCCTCGTCCTGCTCATGGGCGTGACCCGCCTGGGCGACACCGCAGCCGCCCTGGTCCGGTCGGGGCGCCGCCCAGACACGCCGGTGGCGCTGGTCGAGCGCGGCTGGACCCCCGAGCAGCGCACCACCGTCACGACCCTCGACCGTGCGGCCGAGGACGCCGCAACCGCCGGCGTCCGGGCCCCTGCCGTCGTCGTGGTCGGCGACGTCGTGTCGGTGCGCAACCGGCTCGGGGACCTGTCGGGGGAGTAGCGTCCACCCGGTGAGCACCGAGCCCGACATCGTCCTGCTGGCCCACGGGTCGCCCGACCCGCGCCATGCGCGCGGCGTCGAGGTCCTGGCCGACCACGTCCGCACCCTCGTGCCCCACCGGCCGGTGCACACCGCATACCTCGACCACCACGCGCCGACGCCCCAGGAGGCCGCAGCGGGCCTCGGGACGCGGGCCGTCGTCGTCCCCGTGCTCCTCACTCCGGCGTTCCACGCGAAGGTCGACGTCCCGGCAGCGGTGGGCGTCATGGCGTCCGGCTCCGGCTCGGAGGTCGGCGTGGCGCCTGCGCTCGGTCCGCACCGGCTGCTGCTCGACGCGGCCGAGGAGCTCCTCGCCGCGGAGGGCATCCACCCAGACCCCGCCACCGCCGTCGTGCTGTACGCCGCGGGGTCCAGCGACAGCGAGGCCGTCGCCACGGTGGGCCACACCATCGCCGCCCACCCCCGCACCGGGTGGGGCTTCTGGGGCGTGGCGGCCCTGGACGGCGGCGCGACGATGGAGCAGGTCCTGCGCACCATGCCCGACGAGGTGGAGCGGACCGTCGCCGTGCCGTTCATGGTGGCCGAGGGCGTCCTGCGCGACCGGATGGCCCAGAACTGCGGGCGTGCCGGGGTCACCATGGTGTCCGGCGCCCTGGCGCAGACGGGCGCCATGGCCCAGCTGGTCCTGGAGCGCGCCGGTAGCCTGCCCGCGTGACCGACGCGAGCAGCACGCCCCACCCGCACCTGCACGTCGCCCGTGACGGGTCGGTGCTCACCGTCACCCTCACCAACCCGTCGCGCCGCAACGCCCAGGTGCCCAGCCTCTGGACCGCCCTCGCCGAGGTCGCCGACGGGCTCGACCCCGAGGTGCGCGTCGTGGTGCTCCAGGGAGAGGGACCCTCGTTCTCCGCAGGGCTCGACCGCTCCGTCCTCTCCGGGGGCGGCGAGGACGGTGAGGTCGACCTGCTCTCCCTCGGGCGCGACGGGGCCCGGGCGGCGGAGGTCATCGCCGGCTTCCAGCGCGGCTTCACCGCGTGGGGGGAGGTCCCGGCCGTGGTGGTGGCAGCAGTGCAGGGACATGCGATCGGCGCCGGTCTCCAGCTGGCCCTGGCGGCGGACCTGCGCGTGGTCGCCGACGACGTGCAGCTGGCCATGCGCGAGACCTCGCTGGGCCTGGTGCCCGACCTGGGCGGTACGGGGCCGCTGGTCAGGCTCGTCGGGCCCGCGCGGGCGCTCGAGATCTGTGCCACCGGGCGGTTCGTGGGGGCCCAGGAGGCCGTGGCCACAGGACTGGCCAACGTGGCCGTGCCCCGCGCCGAGCTCGAGGCCACCACGGCCGACCTCGTCGCAGCCCTGCTCGCGACCCCGGAGGCCGCCCTGCGGGAGCTGAAGCCACTGCTGCGGTCCGCCGAGACCCTGCCGCGCGACGCGCAGCTCGCTGCCGAGCGCGGGGCCCAGGCGCGGCTGCTGCGCGGCCTCGTGAGCGGGTGACGGGGCGCCCCTGAGGCATTGGGCACGCCTGGGTCACGGCTCTGGCCGGTCGTGGGCGTGCCCTGCCCACACCCCCACCGCACCGGCTGTCGGTGGCCACCAGCACCATGGGGAATGCCGCGGGCCGCCCGCGACGTTCCACGGCGTGACTGGAGGAGGACCACTGTGAGCATGTCCGGATGGGCAGCGATGCGTTCGTTGGCGAGGGACGACTCCGTCAAGGACCGCAAGCTCGCCCCTGGCACCGCCCGCAGGGTGCTCGGCTACGCCTCGCCGTTCCGGCGGCAGATCGTCGTGTTCCTGGTGCTCGTGGTCGTCAGCGCCGCCCTCGTCGTGGCCACTCCGCTGCTGCTCAAGGAGCTCATCGACAAGGGCATCACGGCGCGCAACCGCTCGGTCGTCGTGGAGCTGTCCCTGGTCGTGGCCGCGCTGGCCCTCGCCGACGGCGCCCTGACCCTGGTGCAGCGGTGGTACTCCAGCCGCATCGGCGAGGGACTCATCTACTCGCTGCGCACCGAGGTGTTCAACCACGTGCTGCGCCAGCCGATCGCGTTCTTCACCCGCGCCCAGACCGGCGCCCTCGTGAGCCGGCTCAACAGCGACGTCATCGGGGCGCAGCAGGCCTTCACGTCCGTGCTGTCCAGCGTCGTCAGCAACGTCGTCTCGGTGACCCTCATCGTCGTCGCGATGGCCTCCCTGTCGTGGCAGCTCACCCTGGCCTCGCTCGCGCTGGTGCCGTTCTTCCTCGTGCCTGCCCGGGTCATGGGACGCCGCCTCGCCGGCATGACGCACGCGCAGATGGGCCTCAACGCCGACCTCGGGTCGCGCATGACCGAGCGGTTCAACGTCGCCGGTGCCCTGCTGGTCAAGCTCTTCGGTGACCCCAGGCGCGAGGACAGCCAGTACGCCGCCCAGGCCGGCCAGGTGCGCGACATGGGGGTCAAGATCGCGCTCAACCGCAGCGTGTTCTTCGTGGCCCTCACGCTGGTCGCCTCGCTCGCGACCGCCATGGTCTACGGCGTCGGCGGCCTGATGGCGGTCGGCGGCTCGCTCAGCGTCGGCACCCTGCTGGCGCTGACGGCCCTGCTCGCGCGGCTCTACGGACCCCTGACGACCCTGTCCAACGTGCGCGTCGACGTCCTCACCGCCCTCGTCTCGTTCGAGCGCGTCTTCGAGGTGCTCGACCTCAAGCCGCTGGTGACCGAGCTCCCCGGGGCCGAGCCCATCCCGGCCGGACCGGTGCGGGTCCAGGTCGACGGCGTGGCCTTCCGCTACCCCTCGGCCGACGAGGTGTCCCTGGCCTCGCTGGAGAGCGTGGCGGCCGGTGACCGCAAGGGCTCCGGGCTCGTGCTGCGCGACGTCGACTTCGAGGTCGAGCCCGGGCAGCTGGTCGCCCTCGTCGGCCCCAGTGGCGCCGGCAAGTCGACGATCACCGCCCTGCTCGCGCGGCTCTACGACCCCAGCGCAGGCACCGTCCGGGTCAACGGCCTCGACCTGCGCCAGGCCACGACCGCCTCCGTGGCGGCCACGGTCGGCATGGTCACCCAGGAGGCCCACCTCTTCCACGACACCATCCGGGCCAACCTCACCTACGCCGCGCCGGACGCCACGGACGAGGAGGTCGTGGCCGCCCTCAAGGCTGCGCAGGTCTGGCCCCTCGTGAGCGCCCTCCCGGAGGGCCTCGACACGGTCGTCGGCGACCGTGGCCACCGCCTGTCCGGCGGGGAGAAGCAGCGGCTGGCGCTGGCTCGCCTGCTGCTCAAGAGCCCGGGCCTCATCGTCCTCGACGAGGCGACCGCCCACCTCGACAGCGAGTCCGAGGCGGCGGTGCAGCGGGCGCTCGACACCGCCCTGCGCGGGCGCACCGCCGTGGTCATCGCCCACCGCCTCTCGACCGTGCGCGGCGCCGACCAGATCCTCGTGGTCGACGGCGGCCGCATCGTCGAGCGCGGCACCCACCGCGAGCTCATGACGCGGGGTGGGGTCTACCGCGACCTCTACACGACGCAGTTCGCCGACCAGGAGACCGACGTCCCCGCGTAGCCACCGTCCGGGGCGGCGGTCAGCCTGCGCCCGGCAGCGGCCTCAGCCGTCCTCCTCGTCCCAGATTCGGGTGCGCTTCGGCTTGGGCGCCTTCGCCCCTGCGGGGGTCTCTACCGGCTCAGGGAGCCCGTCCCGGTACTCGCGTCGGGCGCCGAACCACACGAGGACGAAGCCGCCGACCATGCCCATCCACCACTGGAACGCGTAGGCCTGGTGCGGGCCGAGGTCGGTGTCGGGTGCCTCGAGGGCCGTCGGCCGGGCCGGTGCGCTGCCGTCGGACAGGCGCTCCACCTCGAGCACCACGTAGGCGCCCAGCACGGGGGAGCCCACCTGTCGGCTGGCCTCACCGAGGTTGATGCTGGCCAGCTGGCCCTTCGGCAGCGACTTGCCCAGCGACGGCTCGGATCGGCGCAGCCACCCGGTCACCGTGACGGGCTGCGTCGGGGCGGCGGGGACGGTCGGGGCGGCTTCGGCGGTCTCGGCGTTGACGACCCAGCCGCGGTCGACCATCACGGTGCTGCCGCCCTGCAGCGTGAACGGGACGAGCACCTCGTACCCGTAGGTGCCCTTGTAGGGACGGTTGCGGACCAGCAGCGTCCGGTCCACGGCATACGTGCCGGTGGCGGTGACCCGGGTCCACTCCTTGTTGAGTGGCATGGGCGCCGTCCCCAGCACGTCGGCCAGCGGCTGGGGCTTCGCGGAGTAGTGGGAGTTGATCCGGTCGGCCCGTGCCGCCTTGGCCTCGTAGCGGTGCCACTGCCACTGGCCGAGGAAGAACGCCGCCACCGCGAAGCCGACGGCTGCTGCCAGGGCTCCCAGCCAACGCCGCGATATGAGAACCCTGAGCACTTCATCACGGTACCCGGCTTAGGCTGGGGACCATGACCGGCCTCCCGTTCCCGACCGTGCGCGGCGCATCGCCCCTGCTCGGGGGTGCCGAGGGGTCCTCACCGGGCACGGACGGGGCCCCCGAGGGCACGGTCGGACTGCCGGACCGCTTCGGCCGGGTGGCCCGCGACCTGAGGGTGTCGGTGACGGACCGGTGCAACCTGCGGTGCCGCTACTGCATGCCGGCCGAGGGGCTGCCGTGGCTGGCCAAGCCGGAGATGCTCAGCGACGACGAGCTCGTCCGCGTCGTCAGCGTCTTCGTGCGGCTCGGCGTCCGCCAGGTCCGGCTCACCGGCGGCGAGCCCATGCTCCGCAGGTCGCTGGTCGACGTCGTCCGGCGCATCGCCGCGCTGGAGCCCCGGCCGCGGATCGCCATGACCACCAACGGCGTCGGCCTGGACCGCCTCGCCCAGCCGCTCGCCGACGCCGGTCTCGACCGGGTCAACGTCAGCCTCGACACCATCGACCCGCAGGAGTTCGCCGACCTGACCCGCCGTGACCGCCTCCACGACGTCGAGGCCGGGCTCAAGGCGGCGGCCACCGCCGGCCTGGTCCCGGTCAAGGTCAACGCCGTCGCCATGCGTGGCATCAACGACCACTCCGTGACCGACCTGCTGCAGTGGTGCCTCGACCGCGGCTACGAGCTGCGCTTCATCGAGCAGATGCCGTTGGACGCCCAGCACGGCTGGGACGCCTCGACGATGGTGTCCTCCCAGGAGCTGCACGAGCGCCTCGCCGAACGCTTCCGGCTCACCCCGCTGCCGCAGGAGGACCGGGGGAGCGCGCCGGCCGAGCGGTTCCTCGTCGACGGGGGGCCGGCCACTGTCGGGATCATCGCGAGCGTCACGGCGCCCTTCTGCGCGGCCTGCGACCGCACCCGGCTCACGGCCGACGGGCAGGTGCGCAACTGCCTGTTCTCGCAGAGGGAGACCGACCTGCGCGGGCCGATGCGCGACGGGGCGAGCGACGACGACCTCGCACGCCTCATCCAGGGTGAGATGTGGCGCAAGGCGCCCGGCCACGGGATCGGCACCAGCGACTTCGTGCAGCCCGACCGCCCCATGTCCGCCATCGGCGGCTGAGGCTCAGCCGGCGCCGGCCGGGATGGCGTCGACGGCCACCGTCTCGACGAGGAAGCCCCGTACCGACAGGAACTCGCCCAGGGACAACCGGTGGTCCTCGCACGCCAGCCACACCTTGCGCCGGTCGCCGTCGTGCAGCTTCGGGTTGTTCCACAGGTGCGCCCACGTCGCGGGCTGGCGGCAGCCCTTGGCGCTGCAGACCATCGCCTCCATCAGCGCCCGATCTGGTCGGGGCCGTCGCCACGCGGCGTGACCGGAGCTCCACCGTTGCCCGGTGCCCGCGGTGCGACGGCGTTCACCATCACGACGGCGATGTAGGGGAGCACGACGGCAAGCAGCGCCAGCGAGCCCCACACCCACCACGGGGCACCCGCCGTGGCGGTCAGGACCGAGCCGATGAAGCAGACCGTGCGGACGCCCATCGTGACGAGGTAGCGGCGGATCCGGCCCGCCTGCTCGTCGGCGAGGTTGGCCGGGGCGGACGTCACCGACTGGACGACGGGCTCGTCGGGACGGTGGCGGCGTGGGCGGGGCACCTGTCCACGATAAGCCGACGGCGATGCGGTGTACCCATCGGTAGTCGGTAGGGTCGCGCGCAGACGCCCGACGAGCACCGACGACACGGAGGAATCGATGGCAGGCCGCAACGTCCTGGTCACCGGAGGCAACCGGGGGATCGGGCTCAGCATCGCCCGGGACCTCGCCGAGGCGGGCCACTCGGTGGTCGTCACGCACCGTTCCGGGGAGCCGCCGGAGGGCCTGCAGGGCGTGCGCTGCGAGGTCACCGACTCGGCCTCGGTCGACCAGGCGTTCGCCGAGGCGGAGGAGCTCCTGGGCGGCCCCGTGGACGTGCTGGTGGCCAACGCCGGCATCACCCGCGACCAGCTGCTGATGCGGATGAGCGACGAGGAGTTCGACTCGGTCGTCGACACCAACCTCGCCGGCGCCTTCCGCTGCGCACGGCGCGCCTCCAAGGGCATGATCCGGCTGCGCCGCGGCCGCATCATCTTCATCTCCAGCGTCGTCGGACTCTACGGGTCGCCCGGGCAGACCAACTACGCCGCCAGCAAGTCGGGCCTCGTCGGCCTGGCCCGCTCGATCTCGCGAGAGCTCGGTGGCCGCGGCATCACGGCGAACGTCGTGGCGCCCGGCTTCATCGAGACCGACATGACCGAGGTCCTCCCCGAGGACCGCAAGAAGGCCTACCAGGCGAGCATCCCCGCCGGACGTTTTGGCCGGACCGAGGAGGTCGCGGCAGCGGTGCGCTTCCTCGCCTCCGACGAGGCGGGGTACATCACCGGTGCGGTGGTGCCCGTCGACGGCGGCCTCGGTATGGGGCACTGACCCCACCCGACGGACGCCGGGCCGGACGTGACGCCGGACGCCGGATCGCCACCTCACCCCTCAACCCCCAGATCGGAGAACCGCCCATGCTGCTCGAGGGCAAGAAGCTGCTCATCACCGGTGTCCTCATGGACTCCTCGATCGCCTTCCACGTCGCCAAGATCGCGCAGGAGCAGGGTGCCGAGGTCGTGCTGACGTCGTTCGGCAGGACGTTCAGGATCACCCAGACCATCGCCAAGCGGCTCCCCACGACGCCGCCGGTCGTCGAGCTCGACGTCACCAACCCCGAGGACCTCGACAGCCTCGCCGAGCGGCTGGGCGAGCACGTCGACCGCCTCGACGGCGTGCTGCACTCGATCGGGTTCGCCCCCCAGGGTGCGTTCAACTTCATGGAGGGGACGTTCGAGGACGTGTCCACCGCGATGCACGCCTCCGCCTACTCCCTCAAGGCCCTCGGCGTCGCGACCCTGCCGCTGATGCAGGGCGGCGGGAGCATCGTGGGCCTGACGTTCGACGCCAAGTTCGCCTGGCCGGTCTACGACTGGATGGGCGTCGCCAAGGCCGCGTTCGAGTCGACCAACCGCTACCTGGCCCGCGACCTCGGCCCCAAGGGCATCCGCTGCAACCTCGTGGCGGCAGGCCCGATCCGCACCACGGCGGCCAAGTCGATCCCGGGGTTCGCGACGTTCGAGGAGACCTGGAACACCCGGGCGCCGCTCGGGTGGGACGTCAACGACGCGGTCCCGGCAGCCAAGGCCTGCGCCGCGCTGCTGTCCGACTGGTTCCCCGCGACCACGGGCGAGATCGTCCACGTCGACGGCGGCGTGCACGCGATGGGCCAGTGACGCGGGCGGTGCCCACCCACTGACCGGCGCGACCGCCGGTTCTGCCCGC
This sequence comes from Pedococcus sp. 2YAF34, assembly GCF_052114585.1. Lineage (NCBI taxonomy): Bacteria > Bacillati > Actinomycetota > Actinomycetes > Micrococcales > Intrasporangiaceae > Pedococcus > Pedococcus sp. 2YAF34. The sequence continues at coordinate 12,737 of NZ_JBFRFA010000011.1, read as the reverse complement.
GCGGCGGGCCGCCACTAGGCTCCCCGCATGACTTCCGAGACCCCCGTCGCCGTGACGGAGGTACGGGTCCTGGAGGGCCCCAACCTCTACTTCGCCAAGCCGGCCATCAAGGTCAGCCTGGAGCTGCCGGGCTACCTCGCCGCCGACGAGGCGGTCCTCAAGGAGGTCGCGCGGGCGGTGGCGCTGCGCAGCCCGAGGCCGGGGTCACCGGGTACGGAGCAGCGCCAGCGGTTCGTCATGCGCCTGGTCGAGCGCGCCACCCGGCGGCTCGCTGCCGCGAGCGGCACCACGCGCCTGGGCGTCCGTACCCGTCCCGGGAGCCGGCCCGACCAGGTCGTCGTCGCCTTCGTGTGGCGCCGCCGTGGTCGCGCCCGTGCCCTCGGTGAGGGAGTGGCCCCCGTCCTGGCGGCGTGGCTCGAGCGCCGCGACGACGTGGCCGAGCTCGGAGCGCAGGTGGCCGCCGCACCGGAGGGGGACCGTCCCTCCATCCTCGTGCCGACCATCCCCGTCGCCTCCGTGACGGGCACCAACGGCAAGACCACCACGACCCGGCTGCTCGGCCACATCGGCATGACGGCGGGGTTGCGCACGGCGTGGTCGTCGACCGACGGCGTCGTCGTGCAGGGCGAGCTCGTGGAGGCGGGCGACTACTCCGGCCCGGCCGGTGCGCGTGGCGTGCTCAGCGCGCCCGGTGTCGAGCTGGGCATCCTCGAGACCGCCCGTGGCGGCATGCTGCTCAAGGGGATGGGCGTCGCGCACAACGACGTCTCGGTGGTCACCAACGTCTCGGCCGACCACCTCGGCCTGCAGGGCATCGACACCGTCGACCAGCTCGCCGAGGTCAAGGCCATCGTCACCAAGGCGACCCGCATCGGCGGCTGGACCGTCCTCAACGGCGAGGACCCCCGCGTGTGGGCCATGCGCACCGGCTCCAAGGGCAGGCCGTGGGTCTTCACGCTGCGGGCCGACGCCCCGGCCGTGCGAGAGGCCCTGGATGTCGGTGGCCGGGCCATCACCGTCCTGGACGGCGACATCGCGGTGCTCGAGAACGGTCGCGACCCCGACCGGCTGGTCAGCATCCTCGACGTGCCCGCGACGATGTCCGGGCTCTCGGTGCACAACATCGCCAACGCCCTCGCGGGCGCGGCGGCAGCCCTCGGCCTCGGACTCCCACGGGCCGCCGTCATCGAGGGCCTGCGCACCTTCGTGCCCGACGACCGGCTCAACCCCGGGCGGATGAACACCTACACGCTGCGCCGGGAAGACGGGTCGGCCATCACCGTCATCGTCGACCTCGCCCACAACGAGGCGGGTCTCGAGGCGCTCATGGACGTCGCGCACGGAATGAAGGTCCCGGGTGGTCAGGTGCACCTGGGCCTCGGGCTGGCCGGTGACCGCACCGACGAGCTGCTGGAGGCCATCGGGGAGATGGCGGGTCTGCGCGCCGACCGCGTCGTCGCGGCCCACAAGGCCCACTACCTGCGCGGCCGCACCATGGCCGAGCTCGAGAGCCACCTGCGCGTCGGCCTGGCCCGTGCGGGTGTCTCCGACATCGACTCCTACGACACCGAGCTCGGGGGCCTGCAGGCCCTGGTGCCCGGTGCCGCGGACGGTGACGTCGTGGCCCTGATGTGCCACGCCGAGCGCGCACAGGTCGCCGCCTGGCTCGCCGGGCAGGGGGCCACCGCCGACGGTCCCGAGGACATCCGGCGCAAGGTGGTCGCCGCCCGCGGCGAGCACGAGCTCGAGGCGCAGATCACCGCCATGTGGGACCTGTCCGACGACGTCTCCCGCGTGGAGTGCGCCCAGGCCCTGCAGGCCTCCAGGCCCGGCGACGCCCGTCTGGTCCACGAGCTGGCATCAGCCCTCGACGCGGCCGGGCGCGAGGCGGAGGCGATCGACCTCTACCGCAAGGCCCTCGCCGCCGGCCTGCGGGAGCCGCACCGGCACCGCGCCCGTATCCAGCTCGCCTCCAGCCTGCGGGTCACCGGCCAGGCCGAGCTGGCCCACTCCTTGCTCACCGAGCTCTCTGCCGAGCGGCCCGGCAGCGTGGCGGTCGAGGCGTTCCGCGCCCTGGCGGCCGTCGACACCGGTCGCGCCCGCGAGGCGGTGGCCGACCTCGTCGACCTGCTGCTGCACCACGCGGGTGACGAGGACACCCTGAGCTACCAGCGGGCGCTCCACGCGTACGCCGCGCAGCTGCGCGACGCCTGAGCAGCCCGTCCCAGCGGGGTCCGGCACCGCGCCCGCCTGCGTCGACCTCCCCGCCCCGACGACGGATCGGCCCGTCCCACCTCGCTGGTGGGACGGGCCGATCTGCTGTGTGGTCAGCTGGTGGCGGGCTCGACCTCGGAGGCCTCGGCCGCGGCTGCCTCGTCACCGGCGGCCTGGGCCTCGCTCTGCATCTCCACGGGGTCGAGGTCCGGGTCGCCGATGCCCTGCTTGTTGTGGGCGCCGGCCTGCGCGTGCTGGGTCATCTGCTCGAGCTCGCCGAGGACCTCGGCGTGCTGGTCGACGCAGAGGACGACGATGTCTCCGGGGTTGGCCCGGGCCATGCAGTGGCGCACGGCCTCGACCTCGTTGAGCACGGTCTCCACCTGGCGGCAGCGGACGCCCTCCTTGCCGATCTCGGCCTTGGCGCCCTCGGCCACCAGGGCCGCGGTCTCGCCCACGGGACGGCCGCGCTTGCGCTCGTCCTCTCGGACGACGACCACGTCGAAGTGGCGCGCGGCGATGGCGCCGAGCTCGCGCATGTCGTCGTCGCGCCGGTCGCCCGCGGTGGAGATCATGCCGATGCGCGAGATGCGGCCCAGGTCGGCCTGGCCGTCCTTCTGCGCCGCATACCCCTCGACGAACTCACCGAGCACCCGCATACCGGGAGCGTTGTGGCAGTAGTCGACGAACACGTCGGTGTTGTGCACGTTGACGAGGTTCATGCGTCCGGGGGAGAGGTAGTAGCTCGTCGTGAACGTGCGCAACCCCTGGCGGATCTCGTGCAGGCCGGCCCCGGCGGCAAAGGCTGCGCCCGCAGCCGCCATCGCGTTGGCGACGTTGAACTTCGCCGTCCCACCGAAGGTGGAGGGCAGCAGGTGGGTCCAGGCGAGCTGCATGGAGCGGCGACCGTGCTTGATGACGATCATGTCGCCGCGGTCGGTGTGGTCGAGGACGACGGCCCGGCCCCCGCGGCGGCAGTGGTCCTCGATGAGCTCGCGCACCTTGGTGCCGGCGGGCTGGAGGGAGAACCACACGATGCCGCCCGAGCAGCGGCGACGCATCTTGCGCACGAGGTCGTCGTCGGCGTTGAGGACGGCAAAACCGTTGCGGGGCACCGCTTCCACGACGACGGCCTTGACGTCGGCGAGCTGCGAGAGGGTGTCGATGCCCTTCATCCCGAGGTGGTCCGGCGCGATGTTGGTGACGACGGCGACGTCGTTGCGGTCGTACCCGAGGCCCTCGCGCAGGATGCCGCCGCGGGCGACCTCCATGACGGCGAAGTCGACGCGCGGGTTCTGCAGCACCATCCGCGCGGACCGCGGACCGGAGGCGTCGGCCTTGTAGACGAGCCGCTCGTCGATGACGATGCCGTCGGTGGAGGTCATGCCGACCTTGTGGCCGATGCCCTTGAGGATGTGGGCGATCATCCGCGAGGTGGTGGTCTTGCCGTTGGTGCCGGTGACGGCCACGATCGGCACCCGCGAGGGCGACCCCGGCGGGAACAGCAGGTCCACGACCGGCTTGGCGATGTACTGCGGCTCGCCCACCGTCGGGTGGGTGTGCATGCGGAACCCGGGGGCGGCGTTGACCTCGCAGATGGCCCCGCCGGTCTCACGGACGGGGGAGGCGATGTCGGGGCAGATGAAGTCGATGCCGGCGACGTCGAGCCCGATCATGCGGGCCGCCTCCTCGGCGATCTCGACGTTGTCGGGGTGGGCGTCGAACGTGCGGTCGACCGAGATTCCGCCAGTGGACATGTTGCCGGTGAGCGCGAGCTTGACCATCTGCTCCTTCGGCGGCACGTCGTCCATGCCGAAGCCCTGGTCGCGGACGAGCCCGATGGCGGCGTCGTCCACCTTGATGCGCGTCAGCACCTTCTCGTGCCCCACGCCTCGACGCGGGTCGGCGTTGGTGATCTCGACGAGCTCGGCCACCGTGTGGATGCCGTCGCCGATGACGTGCGCCGGCACGCGCTCGGCGATCGCCTGCATGCGGCCGCCGACGATGAGGCACCGGTAGTCACGACCGGTGACGAAGGACTCGACGATGACGTAGCCACGCCGGGACTCGCCCTCGGCGACGGCGAAGGCCTCGCGGACCTCGTCGTCGGAGGTCAGGTCGAGGCACACGCCGCGGCCGTGGTTGCCGTCGAGCGGCTTGACCACGACGGGGAACCCGATGCGCCGGGCCGCGGTGACCGCGCCGTCGGCCGTGCGCACGGTCTCCTGCTTCGGCACGGGCAGGCCGGCCGACGCGAGCAGCCGCGTCGTCATGTCCTTGTCGCTGGCGATGTCGACGGCGAGGGCGCCGGTCTTCGACGTCATCGTCGCCCGGATGCGCTGGGCGTGGACGCCCTGTCCGAGCTGGACCAGCGAGGCGCTGTTGAGGCGGATGTAGGGGATGTCGCGGGCCACCGCCTCCTCCAGGATGGCAGCGGTCGACGGGCCGAACGCAGAACGCTGCGCCCGCCGCAGGAAGACGTCGAGCTCCTCGCGGAAGTCGAACCCTTCCTCGGGTTCGACGAGGTGGTTGACCAGCCGCACGGCGAGGGTGCCGGCCGCGAGGCCCACCGTCTCGTCGGCGTAGTCGTAGATGACGTTGTAGCGGCCCGGTTGCCCCTTGACCGCACGCGTCTTGCCGCGTCGCAGGTCGTGGCCGGCCTCCTGCTGCAGCTGCAGGGCGACGTGCTCGGCGACGTGGCCGACCCAGGTGCCTTCGCGCAGCCGCTCGATGAAGCCGCCCTTCACCCCACGGGAGCAGGTGTGGTTCTCCAGGCCCGGCAGGAGCTCCACGAGCTGGTCGGTGAAGCCCACGAGCGTGTCGGTCGGGTAGCCCTCCAGGACGCCGAGGTCGACCACCAGGTGGATCGCCGGGCTGTAGGACCAGATGTTTCCGCCGCGGTAGACGCGGGACTCGACGATCGAGAGCTCCGGGGCTGCAGGCCCGGTGGGGGTGGGGCGGTCGGCCATGGGTTCTCCTTGCGGGTGGGGCAGTGCAGGGCGGCCGTCAGGCCTTGGCCGAGGCCAGCGCGACGGCGGCGTCTGCGTGCTTCTCGACGAAGTCGACGAGCTGGACCTCGGCGAGGTCGAACGTAGCGCCTGCAGGCAGCGAGTGCACGACCGCACCGGAGACCATCAGGGGCGCTCCACGGCGGGCGTCCGGGGCGTCGGAGGCGGCCTCGCGGCAGTCGAGGACGAACACGGCGCCGGAGCCGTGGACCGTGAAGACCCGGCGGTCGCGGACCTCGATCGCGGTGTCCTCGTCGATCCCGATGCCGATGAGGCTGGGGGACGCTGCGACCATCGACATGAGCCGGCCGTAGCGCGAGCGCTGGGCGAAGTGCTGGTCGATGATGACGCCCTCGAGGAGCCCCAGCCCGGCGCTCAGCTGGCTGTGCCGCTGGCGGGGCGTGATGCCCTCGTCGCCCATCGAGATCATGAACTGGCTCATGATCGAGGCCCCTGCCGAGGTGCCGGCGATGACGGCTCCGCGGTCGTGGGCACGGTGCAGGGCGTCGCCGAGCGGCGTGCCGGGGAACCGCTGGCTGAGCTTGAGCTGGCTGCCGCCGCTCATGAAGACGCCGGTGGCCTCGTCGATGAGGGCGACGGCGGCCTCGTCGGAGGCGTCCTGGCGGGTCTGGGGGTTGACGACCGAGGGCGCCGGGGCGCCGAGGCGGGTGAAGACCTCGGTGTAGGCCTCGGTCACCTCGTCCTGGAAGGACGACGCCGTGGGGATGAGGACGATGCTGGCCCTGCGACCCCCCGCGAGCCGGACGAAGCGGCGCAGCACCGTCGCCTTGCCCACGCGGTCCTCTGCACCACCGATGATCAGGAGGGTGGGTTTGCGTCGACGCGGGGGCGGGGCCATTGCGACAGCCTAGGGATCAGGGGTGGACGACCGGAGGAGCGGGGGTCGGCGTGCCGTCGGCCTCGTCCGCCTCCTCGATCTCCTCACGCGTGATGCCGAGCAGGTAGAGGACAGCGTCGAGGTAGGGCACGTTGACGGCGGTGTCGGCCTGCTCACGCACCACGGGCTTGGCGTTGAAGGCGACGCCGAGCCCCGCCGCCTCGAGCATGTCGAGGTCGTTGGCCCCGTCGCCGATGGCGACGGTCCGTGACAGGGGCAGCCCGGCCTCGGCGGCGAAGCGGCGCAGCGCCTGGGCCTTGCCTGCCCGGTCGACGATGTCGCCGACGACCCGGCCGGTGAGCAGCCCGTCACGCACCTCTAGGCGGTTGGCGTGCGCGTGGTCGATGTCGAGCTCCCGGGCGATGTCCTCGACGATCTCGATGAAGCCGCCGGAGACGACCGCGACGGTGAACCCGAGGCGCTTGAGGGTCCGCACGAGGGTCCTGGCGCCCGGGGTGAACTGGATCCGGGCGCGCACCTCGTCCAGCACCGACACCGGCAGGCCCTCGAGGGCGGCGACCCGCTGGCGCAGGCTCGCGGCGAAGTCCAGCTCGCCCCGCATCGCCGCCTCGGTGACCGCGGCCACCTCGGCCTGGCGTCCCGCGTGCTCGGCGAGCAGCTCGATGACCTCGTCCTGGATGAGGGTCGAGTCGACGTCCATCACCACCAAGCGCCGCCCGCGCCGGGCCAGGCCGCCCGCCGCGACTGCGATGTCGAGCCCGTGGACGCTGGACTCCAGGGCGAGCTCCCGGCGCAGCCGGTCCACGTCGGCACCGGACACGTCGAGCTCGACCGTCGTGACCGGGTACCGGGACAGGCGGCGGATGCGGTCGATGTTGGCGCCGTGCGAGGCGATCCGGGCGGTCACCGCGGCGACGCCGCTCGCGCGCAGGGGCGCGCCGAGGACGACCACCGCGGCCCGGCCGCTGCGCTTGCGGCGGGTGTCGCCGGTGCCCTTCTTGATCTTGACCTTGAGGTCGAGCTCTGCGCCGACTGCGAGCAGGACCTCGCGCAGGCGTGACTCCGCCTCGCCCGAGACGAGCAGCATGGCGAGGGTGAGGTGCCCACGGACGACGACCTGCTCGAGGTCGAGGACCTCGGCGCCCACGTCCGCGATCGCGTCGAAGAAGGTGCTGGTGACGCCGGGGCGGTCCTCACCCGAGATGGTCACGAGGAGGGTCTGCGCGGTCACGTCGGGCACACCTCGACGATATCGACGCGCGTCGACGTACCCGGTGCGAGTCTCGCCATCCGACCGCGGCGGACGGATGCGGGCCGTTCAGGAGGCGCGGTGCAGGCTCCGCCGGGTCGTCGTCGTGCCGGGAAAGGATGCGGTACCGGGCCCGCTCCCCGCGGTGGCGACACGGCGCAGGAGCACCCACACGGGCACCAGCCCCACCACGGCCAGGACGAGGAACGGCACCACCAGGTCCGTGGAGACCACCGTCGAGCTGGGGTCGGCGGCTGCCCCGAATGCCTGGTCCACCGCGATGCTGACCGCCTCGACCACCCACAGCACCAGACCGGCGAGCACCACGACGGCGCCCCTGGCCTCGCGGCGCGACAGCCAGCCCGCGGCGACCACCATGAGGGGCAGCCAGACGGCCAGGTCCTGCACGTAGATGGCGTTGGTCGTCACGCCCGTGCCGTCCAGCATGGGGGTCGGCGCGGCGTCGTCGAGCGCCGGGACGACGTTCGCCAGCCAGAGGAGCGCGTTGAGCCCCGCGACGACCCACACGTAGGCGGCCACGCCACGCACTGGCGCCTCGCGAACGACCGTGCCGCCGAGGTCCCAGACCTGGGGGGTCGCCAGCAGCGCCCCGGCGCTCCAGAGGCCGGTGCCGAGCATGGCCACGTAGAGGAGGAAGGCCGAGTTGAACGGCGTCAGGAAGAGCAGCAGGACGGCGTTGTAGACGAGGTAGAGGGTGGCGCCGCCCCAGAGGACGAGTGCGACGGCGGCCCCGCGCCGGGCGGCCGCCACGGAGGCGAGCAGGAGCGGTACGGCGACCGCGACGACGACCAGCGAGGTCCCGCGTGCGGAGCCCTGCATGGCCTCCGGGCCGCTGAGCAACCCGTGGTCCCAGAGCGTCCACAGCCCAGCCGCGAGCGACACGACCGCGGTGGCCACTGCCAGCCGCACGGGTAGCCGTTGCTGCACAGCCATCTCAGCCCTCGATCCCCGGGCGCTGGTGCCCGCACCACCATGGTCGTCAGTGGCGAGGGGCGGCGACGGGGGCCAAGGTCCCGGCGGTCAGTCCCCGGGGCGGGCGTCGCGCCAGGCGACGAGGTCCCGCAGGGGACCCAGGTCGTAGCGAGGGCCGCCCACGCCGACGGTGAACAGTCGTGTGCCGACGTCGTGCAGCGCCTGCGCGCCGGCTGCGTAGTCGGCGACGTCCTCTGGCAACCGCCCCGGCTTGGGGGAGACCCCGGAGGAGCGCTCGATCTCCGCCGGGTCGCGACCGACCTTGCCGCACCACTCGTCGAGTACCGCGTGCTTGTGCGCGATGGTGCCGGGGTCGCCGAAGCCGTGCCAGATGTCGGCGTGCTCCGCGACGATCTTGAGTGTCTTCCTCTCGCCGCCGCCGCCGATGAGCACCGGGATGTCCCGTGTCGGTGGCGGCTTCAGCTTGGCCCAGCGGTCGCGGACGAGCGGCAGGTCACGGGCGAGGGCGTTGAGCCGACCGCTCGCGGTGCCGAACTCGTAGCCGTACTCGTCGTAGTCGCGCTCGAACCAGCCGGAGCCGATGCCCAGGATCAGCCGGCCGCCACTGATGTGGTCGACGGTGCGGGCCATGTCGGCAAGGAGCTGCGGGTTGCGGTAGCTGTTGCAGGTCACGAGGGCGCCGATCTCGACGCGCTCGGTGGCTTCCGCCCAGGCGCCGAGCATGGTCCAGCACTCGAAGTGGGCGCCGTCCGACCGTCCGTACAGGGGGTAGAAGTGGTCCCAGTTGAAGACCACGTCGACGCCGATCTCCTCGGCCTCCGCGGCCGCACGCCTGATGGAGGCGTAGTCGGCGTGCTGGGGCTGGAGCTGGACCCCGATGCGGATGGGGCGACCGGCACCCGTCACGGGGTGACCTCCTGCGACTTGGCGATGACGGTCAGGCCGGACTCGGTGACCATGAAGCCCCGCTCCCGGTCACGCTCGGGGTCGACACCCACGGTGGTGTTCTCGGGGATGTAGACCTCCTTGTCGATGATGGCCCGCTTGATCGTGCAGCCACGGCCCACCTCGACGCCGTCGAGCAGGACGCTGTCGTCGATGGTCGTGCCGCTGTGGATGTGGCAGCGCGGGGACAGCACCGAGTTGGTCACCGTGGCACCAGAGATGACGACGCCGGGGGAGACAGCCGAGTTGTGCGCCTCGCCGTACTTGCCGGCCGCTCCGTGGACCAGCTTGGCGGGCGCGAACGGGCCGTAGTCGGTGTAGATCGGCCAGTCGTAGTTGTAGAGGTTGAAGACCGGGTGGATGGACACGAGGTCCATGTGTGCCTCCCAGTAGGAGTCCATCGTCCCGACGTCGCGCCAGTAGGCCTGGTCACGTTCGGTGGCGCCCGGGATGACGTTGTCCTTGAAGTCGTAGACGTACCCGCGGCCCTCGTCGACGAACGCCGGCACGATGTCGCCGCCCATGTCGTGCTTGCTGCCCGGCCGGTCGTTGTCGCGGGTCACCGCGTCGATGAGGACGTCGGCGTCGAAGACGTAGTTGCCCATGGACGCCAGGACCTCGTCGGGGGAGTCGGGGAGCCCCTTGGCATCAGTGGGCTTCTCGCGGAACGCACCGATCTTCCGACGGTCGTCGTCGTCCACCTCGATGACGCCGAACTGGTCCGCCAGCGAGATCGGCTGGCGGATGGCAGCCACCGTCACACCGGCACCGGTCTCGATGTGCTGGGCCACCATCTGGGAGAAGTCCATCCGGTAGACGTGGTCGGCACCGACGACCACGACGATGTCGGGCTTCTCGTCGTGGACGAGGTTGAGGCTCTGGAAGATCGCGTTCGCCGAGCCGAGGTACCAGTTCTTGTCGATCCGCTGCTGGGCCGGCACGGGGGTGACGTAGTTGCCGAGCATGTTGGACATGCGCCACGTCTTCGTCACGTGGCGGTCGAGGCTGTGCGACTTGTACTGCGTCAGCACGACGACCTTGAGGTAGCCCGAGTTCACGACGTTGCTCAGGGCGAAGTCGATGAGGCGGTAGATCCCGCCGAACGGCACCGCGGGTTTCGCGCGGTCCGCCGTGAGCGGCATCAGCCGCTTTCCCTCCCCACCGGCGAGGACGATGGCAAGAACCTTCGGGACTCCGCGTCGGTACGGCATACCGCCGACCCTAGGGAATCCCCGGTGAAGTGGCGAGCCCTGTCCGCGAACGCGTTCCGCCACTACGCTCGCCGGGGTGAGAGTCGACATCCTGACCAAGGAGTACCCGCCCAACATCTACGGCGGCGCCGGGGTCCACGTGGCCGAGCTCGTCAGGGCGCTGCGCGAGCGTGGGGACATCGACACGAGGGTCCGGGCGTTCGGTGCGCCGGTGCAGGAGGAGGGCACGACCGGGTATGCCGACCTCCCGGACCTCGCGTCCGCGAACGCGGCTGTGCGCACCATGGGCGTGGACATCTCGATGGCGGGTGACTGCGCCGGTGCCGACGTCGTCCACTCCCACACCTGGTACGCCAACTTCGGCGGGCACGTCGCCGGCCTGCTCGGCGGGACGCCCCACGTCGTCACCGCCCACAGCCTCGAGCCGATGCGGCCGTGGAAGGCGGAGCAGCTCGGCGGTGGCTACGCCCTCTCGTCCTACATGGAGCGCACGGCCTTCGAAGGAGCCGCCGCCGTCATCGCGGTGAGCGAGGGCATGCGCCAGGACGTGCTGCGGGCCTACCCCGGCGTCGACCCGGAGCGGGTGAAGGTCGTGCACAACGGCATCGACTCCGAGCTCTGGGCACGGCACGAGGACCACGACGTCGTGCGCCGGCACGGCGTCGACCCCGACGGCAGGTCGGTGGTGTTCGTCGGCCGTATCACCCGGCAGAAGGGCCTGCCCTACCTCCTGCGGGCCGCCGCCGAGCTGCCGCCGGACGTCCAGCTGGTGCTGTGCGCCGGGGCGCCGGACACCCCCGAGATCATGGCCGAGGTCGAGGGCCTCATGGCCGAGCTGCGCGCGACTCGGGAAGGCGTCGTCTGGATCCCCGAGATGCTCCCGCGGGCGGAGGTCATCGCGCTGCTGTCCGCCGGCACGGTCTTTGCCTGTCCCTCGATCTACGAGCCCCTCGGGATCGTCAACCTCGAGGCGATGGCGTGCGAGCTCGCGGTGGTCGCCACGGCCACCGGTGGCATCCCCGAGGTGGTCGTCGACGGTGAGACCGGCTGGCTCGTCCCGATCGAGCAGCACCAGGACGGCAGTGGCATCCCCCTCGACCCCGACAGGTTCGTCGCCGACCTGGCCGCTGCGCTCACCGAGGCCGTGAGCGACCCCGCGCGGGCGCAGCGGATGGGCGTGGCCGGGCGGCAACGCGCGGTCGAGTCGTTCTCGTGGGCCAGCATCGGGGAGCAGACCCTGGCCGTCTACCGCGAGGTGCTGGCCGACCGGCCGTCCGCCGGCTGAGGCGGTCAGAGGACGCGGACGAGTCCGCAGTCGGGGTTGGCGGGGTCGTCGAGCCAGGAGACGAACTCGGGTTCGGGTTCCGTAGGCGCCGCGGGCACTACTTGAAACTTGCGATGACGGCTGGGCAGCTCGTGGTCGGGTGGGAGCTCGATGTCGGTCCAGGTGATGGGTCCGCCGGAGGGTGGCTGGTAGGTGCCGGGCGGTGGTTGGGGGTCGCCGCCGGGGGGTGGTGCGGTTTCGGCTGGTCGGGGTGGTCTGATGGTCAGGCCGTGCCGGTCGGTGACGACGAGTCCGTCGGGTCGGGTGGGGTCGCCGGTGATGGTGTGGTCGCCGCGGTCGATGCCGTCGTGGTGGGCGGTGCACAAGGAGATCTGGTTGTGCAGGTCGGTGGTGCCACCGTCGGCCCAGGGCTGGAGGTGGTGGATCTCGGTGAAGCCGGTGGTGGTGCAGCCGGGGAACCGGCAGCCGCGGTCGCGGTCGGTGATGAGGCGTCGGGTGCGTTCGGGCAGGATCCGCATCGCCCGCCCGACGGACACGGGGGTGCCGTCGGTCTCCCAGACGGGCTGGACCACCCCGTCGCTGATGAACCGGCCGAGCAGCCGCAGCGGGATCGCGTGACCACCGCCCACCCAGGCGCCGCCGGTGTCCAGGTGCAGGTAGACCCGGTAGTGCGCTGCCCGGCTGGTCGAGGTCACCGAGGCGAGGGAGCGGGTGGCCATCTCCTCGAGTGCATCGGCGTACGTCGGCAGGCCGGCGTGCCGGTCATCTTCCGTCGGTCTGGAGTTGTTGCTGGTGTGGTCGGTGTCGCGGTGGCGGGTGAACAGGGCGTCCTTGGCTTCCTTGACGGCCTGTTCGACCAGGGCGCCGATGGTGGCCGGGGCGGAGTACCGCAGCTGGAACCGGCCGTCCGCGTCGTAGCTCATCGACAGCTCCGGCTTCGCGCACGCCCTCCGCTCCGATGCAGAACCGCGGGCAGTCTCCTGCTCCTGCTCGACGGCTGCGCGTGGGTCCA